>CAYJIL010000098.1:0-8475 GCA_964370235.1 uncultured Rikenellaceae bacterium
TACGTGAGTATTTATGCGATTCAGGAAGTGACAAAAATGTTTTTGAGACAGTTTCATTTATTATTTTATATTAGCCTTAGATAGAGTTAACCAAGTTCATCTTACCTTCGCTGTGTAGCTTCACAATAAGCTCACCAAACAGAGTGTTAACCCACGCAAACCAGTAGCGAGTATAGTGCTTAGGATCGTCTTTGTGTACCGACTCGTGCATAAAGCCAGTATCGGCATCGGTATCACGAAGAGTGCGCAAACACCACACGATTTCTTGATCCGAAGTGCTAGTTAGTGCACGCATGATGATACTCATTGGCCAAACCATATCGTAACCAACGTGTGGCCCACCAATACCCTCCATAGCCTTACCTTTAAAGAAGTATGGATTGTTTTCGCTCCACACAAATTTGCGAGTAGCTTGGTATAGCGGATCGTTTACCTCAACAGCACCTAGGTATGGTAGGGCTAAAAGGCTAGGAATATTTGCATCGTCCATAAACAGTGCATTACCAAAACCATCTGACTCAAACGCATATATTTTGCCCGATACTGGGTGTGTGCCAACACCAAATTTGTTAACAGCTGCCTCAACCTCGTCTGCTAGTGCTGCTGCTGCTTTTGCAGTCTTTGTGTCGCCTGTTACCTTTTGGCTAATCTCTGCCATCTTGCGTAGAGAGTTAACTGCAAATAGGTTACTTGGAATTAGGTAACCATATACTGTTGCATCATCCGATGGGCGGAATGCCGAGTAGATAAGACCACAAGGTTTTACTGGGCTACCAAAGCCCTCGTTAATCATTGTATCAGTAGCCTTTTGTGTCTTACGCATAAACACATAAGGTGTTGTACCGTCTTTGCGCTGCTGCTCCTTGAATGTTTTTAGGATAAGCTGTGTTGCCGCTTTCCAATCTTTTTCAAACACTGTTGTATCTCCTGTTGTCTTCCAGTAGTGATATGCCAAACGCACAGGATAACACAAAGAGTCAATCTCCCACTTACGTTCGTGGATAAAAGGCTTCATCTCTGTTAAATCGTCTTTCCATGCGTGCTTTGTATCGTCATTCAAGAATGCGTTAGCGTATGGATCGTGCTGAATAAGCTTCATTTGCTGGTTGATAGTACCTGCAACAAGGTTTTTAAGGTCGGTATCATCGTTACACAAAATAACATATGGCCAAACCTGTGCAGCCGAGTCACGTAGCCACATAGCGTCAATATCGCCAGTAATTACAAACGTATTTGGACGACCATCGGCACCCACAGAGTATGTAACTGTTGTATCTAGTGTATTAGGATAGCAGTTCTCAAACATCCAAGCTAGTTTTGGGTCTTTGATTTCGGCTTTTACTTTTGCGATAGTAGCCTCAACAGCTCTTGATGTAAAGTTGCGCTCTGCAAGTGGTGGGCGGTTAGTTGTATATTTACCCTTTGCTGCTTTTGCTGTTGCTGCAAGCGGTGTAGAGCCCATAGCCAATGCTGCCATAGCACTACCACATCCTGCCAAAAATTCTTTTCTAGTAGTCATAATTTATTTGGTGTATTTAGTATTTACATATAAGCTACAAAGATAGCCTTTTTGTTATTTTATGCAATAAAAAAAAGGCTAAAACCAATTATTAATCGATTTTAACCCCTAACTACTTAAAAATATTAATTTTTAATGAAATATTTTTTTCATCAATTCATCTACCCTAGTTACATATATCACCTCTATACCTTTGGGCTCAGAGACAATAGACTTGCGAGCATAGCCCGACACCACAATGCGCTTAAAACCTAGTCGTGCCGCCTCCTGCAATCGCTGCTCGGTGCGTGATGCAGGGCGTATTTCGCCCGAGAGACCTATTTCGCCAGCAAAGCACAATCCTTCGCCAAGTGGGCGATCTAGAATCGAGGACAAAATAGCTGCCACTACGGCAATATCGAGCCCCGGATCGTTTGTCTTAAATCCTCCAGCAATATTTAGGAATAGATCTTTTGAAGATATGCGAATATTAAGATGTTTTTCTATCACAGCATTTATCATAGCCAATCGCTTGTTGTCAAGCCCCGTTGCGCTACGTTGTGGTGTGCCATAGGTTGCCGTTGATGCTAGTGCCTGTGTTTCGATTAGGTATGGGCGCACACCCTCTATCGTAGCTCCCACTGCCACCCCTGCTAGTGGCTCTTCATAGTGCGAAAGCAAAACCTGCGACACATCGTCTACTTCACGTAGCCCTGTCGAACACATCTCAAATATACCGATTTCGTTGGTAGCACCAAAACGATTTTTAATGCCTCTCAATATTCGATATACGTTGTTGGCATCGCCCTCAAACTGAAGAACTACATCGACAATGTGTTCTAGTACCATAGGGCCTGCAATCGACCCCTCTTTTGTTATATGACCAATAATGAAGATTGGAATTTGGCTCTCCTTTGCAAAGCGCAAAAGGCTAGAGGCACACTCCCTAATTTGTGACACGCCACCGGGCGATGAGTCGAGAGCCTCGCTAAAGATAGTTTGAATAGAATCGACAACCATCATATCGGGCTTTTCGGCCTTTGCATGTGAGAGAATAGACTCTAACGAAGTATCGCTAAGGATGAGCGTTTCGCCCGCCCCTTCGCCTAGTCGCTCGGCTCTAATCTTGATTTGTTCGGCACTCTCCTCGCCCGACACATATAATGTTCGCTGCCCCGAGTGCATTGCCAATTGTAGCGTCAAAGTAGATTTACCAATACCCGGCTCGCCACCCAAAAGAACTAGCGACCCCGGCACAAGCCCACCACCAAGCACTCTGTTTACTTGCGAAGAGCTCATATCAATGCGTACGATATTGCTCTTGTCAATATCGGATAATTTGACGGGACGTTGGCGACTCTCACCCACCAGACGCATACTCGCTCTAGCTGGTTCTTTAGAGATTATCTCCTCGGTCATGCTCCCCCACGCACCACACTCTTGGCACTGCCCTAGCCATTTGGGAGCCTCGGCTCCACACTCTTTACAAAAGAATGCTTTTTTTACTTTTGCCATCTATATTTTGTGTACAATTTATTACTCTATATCAATTGAGTATGGCATAAGAGCCTGAATCTTTGAACTCTCTGCCATATCCTTTAGCCTAGCCGCTTGGCGCATTAGCTCGCTACTCTCTAGCACCGATACTTTGCTCGATAGCGTTCCCATTATGATTTGCGACCAAATGTTAGCTGCACTTTGTGAGCTATCGACACGAAAATCGTCAGCAATATTAGCTCTATCGGCGGCTGTATATATGGCTGCTGTTAGCGAACCATAACCATCTATCAAGCCATTTTCATTTGCCTGAGCACCGCTCCATACACGGCCTGCGCTCAACTCCTCTACTCGCTCGGGCGAAAGATTACGCCCTTGTGCAACGTGAGCCGTAAAAGTATTATAAACACCCTCGATCGAGCGCTCCAAAAAGCCTCGCTGTGCAGGTGTCATAGGCGAAAAAATAGACATTAAGGTACTATTCTCGTTGGTTTTTACGCTCTCGACATTAATGCCTAGCTTCTCTTTTGCTGCCTGAGAGGCATCAAAGCCCAACGCAAATACACCTATCGAGCCAGTGATTGTAGTTGGCGAAGCAAATATTAAGTCGGCAGGTGCTGCAATATAGTAACCACCCGATGCTGCATAGTTACCCATAGATACTATCACAGGTTTTTCTTGTTGTGTTAGTGCCATTTCTCGCCATATTACCTCGGCAGCTAACGCACTACCTCCGGGGCTATTAACACGCAAAACAACTGCCTTTACATCTTCGTCTTTGCGAGCTTGGCGAATTTTAGCCGACAAGGCATCGCCACCAACGCTCTCTTTTGTTCCTGCGCCATCAACAATATCGCCATCGGCATATATCAATGCAATTTTGTTGCTAGAGGTAAGGCTACCTGCGTGTATATTGACACCAGTGCTTACATATTCGGACAAACCAACTAACTTGGGATCTTCTTCGTTTGTTAAACGAGCAAGCACCTCGCTCACTTGGTCACGATATAGCAAGGCATCTACAAAGCCATGCTCCAAAGCATCGCTAGCAAGTGGTAGCGATAGGTTTGTTGCAGCACTATTTAGCTGATCTACCGACATAGGGCGGCTTTTTGATATGTTCTCAAGCATTACACCCCACACCGAACCTAGTAGCTCTTGTGTTTGTTGATGGTTCTCGGCACTCATATCCTCGCGGGTGAATGGTTCAACTGCACTTTTATATCTACCATGGCGCACGATTTGTGGTTTAACGCCTAGTTTATCTAGTGCTCCTTTATAAAACATTACTTGGCTCGATAGACCTTTCCACCACACTTGCCCTTCGGGGTTTAGGTAGATGCTATCGGCAGCAGTCGATAGGTAGTAATCGAGCTGGTCATAGGCATTAGAGTAGGCAATAATAAATTTGCCCGTGCTCCTAAAGTCGAGCAGCGCACTACGCACCTCCTCTAGCTGTGCTGCACCTAGCGACATCTCCATTGGACGAAGGTATATACCCTTTATGTTATCATCGGTTTTTGCTTTGGTTATTGCGCTAAGCACATCGAGTGTGGTTAGGTAGTCTTTGTCTAAATCCATTAGCGAAAGCGACGTAAGCGAAAATGGAGTATCCATTGGCTTATCGCTTATGTGCTCAGATAGCGTAATGGCAAGCACCGAACCCTCGACAGTGTTTTCGTCGCTAGAGAACATAGCCATAGACAGCAGGTATACTACACTTCCAAAAACTAGAATCATACCAGCAAAAAATATGGCTAACAATGCTGCAAAAAATGTTTTAATAAAAGAACCCATAAGTTATAGTTTACATAGTTAGTACTTCATTTAAAATGTAAATATACAAAAAACTAACTACAAAAGAGATTTATTGTAAAGAATAGCTGAATTCAAATCAAAAAGTTTATCTTTGCATGTTAAGTAAATATTTAAAGTTATGATAGATCAAATACGTTCACTTTTACACAGTATAAAGCACCCAGAGAGTGGGGTTTCTATTATTGATTCACAAATTGTTGACCTTATAACCTATGATGATGGTGCAATATTCGTTACGCTTGCCTTCAAGGGGCGTGACCCACTTGCAAAGTCTATTCGTAGAGCCATTGAAGCAGTGCTTGGCGAGCGTTTCCCAACACACAGCATAGTTGTAACAATCAAAGAGTTATCGGCTACGGCAAAGCCTAAAGCCAAAGAGCCTGTTAAGTATGGCGATGGCAAATGCAAAATTATAGCTGTTGCATCGGGCAAAGGTGGTGTTGGCAAATCGACAGTTGCCGTTAATATAGCAGTTACACTAGCGCAAATGGGGCATAAGGTAGGCTTCTTAGATGCCGACATTTATGGTCCTTCGGCTCCAAAAATGTTTGGGCTAGAGTCGCACACACCAGTGTGTAGCACCCAAGACGAGAACCTTATCATGCCAGCCGAGAAGTTTGGCATAAAGGTAAACTCTATTGGTTTCTTTATAAAAGACACCGATGCGCTTGCATGGCGTGGAGCTATGGCTACAAACGCATTGCGACAACTTATACACCAGAGCGACTGGGGCGAGCTAGACTACATGATATGCGACATGCCTCCGGGCACGGGCGATATTCACCTTACTATACTCACACAAATGAGCATTGACGGTGCCGTGATAGTATCGACTCCACACCAAGTGGCAATAGCCGATGTTGTGCGTGGTGTCGAGATGCTGCGTTCAGAGAATATAAATATCCCTATTTTGGGAATTATCGAGAATATGGCATGGTTTACCCCAAAGGAACTGCCAGACAACCGTTACTACATATTTGGCAAGAGTGGTTGTAGCGAATATGCACAAAAAGAGGGTATCAAAATATTGGGCGAAGTACCCATTATTATGGCACTGTCGGATGGTGGATCAAATGGTTCTCCTGCATCGCTAATTGACAGCGACACGGCTGCATATTACAGAGATATTGTCAACGGTATGATCGAAGGGCTTAAGTAATGTTATACGATTTAGCACTAAATATATATAGCGCAATAGTTGCTCTAGTAGGTCTTTTTAACCCCAAGGCAAAAAAATGGTCGCAGGGTAGAGTTGGCTTGCTCGACAATATCAAAGCGCAAATTGGCAAAGATGAGCGCATTATATGGTTTCATTGTGCCTCGCTGGGTGAGTTTGAGCAGGGTCGCCCCCTAATCGAGCACTATAAACAAGAGGACAAAGACGCCAAAATTTTGGTTACATTCTTTTCGCCATCGGGCTACGAGCTACGCAAAAACTACGAAGGGGCAGACTACATATTCTACCTACCAATAGATACCAAAGCAAATGCTCGCAAGTTTGTAAAGATAGTAAAACCAGTTGCTGCGTTTTTTGTTAAGTATGAGTTTTGGAAAAACTTTTTGCTTGAGCTACGACGTAACGGCTCAAAGGTATATATCGTGTCGGCAATATTTCGCCCAACACAGCTTTTCTTTAAGCCCTATGGCATAAGTTATCGCAAACAACTAAAGTGTTTCGATCACCTTTTTGTGCAAAACAAGGAGTCAAAAGATCTACTCAAAGGCATTGGTATTAAAAATGTTACCGTTAGTGGCGATACTCGTTTTGATAGAGTGTACGAAATTACACAAAACATTAAGCCAATAGAGCTAATCGAAAACTTTGTAGCAGGCAAAAACACACTCGTGGCAGGTAGTACGTGGGAGAAGGACGATGAGGTAATTTTGGCAATTGCCAACAACAATACCGACATTAAGATAATTATCGCTCCGCACGAGATTGGTGATAGCAAGGTTCGCAAACTAATCGAGGATTTCACACAATCTGGACACAAGGTTGCTCGTTATACTACTATTAGCGACAAAGACGATATTTCTAGTTTTAATATCTTGATAATCGACACAATTGGCATACTATCAAAGGTTTATCAATATGGTCGATGGGCATATATTGGCGGAGGCTTTGGTGTTGGTATTCACAACATATTAGAGGCAGCTACATTTGGTCTACCCACTATGTTTGGGCCAAACTATGGCAAGTTTAACGAGGCACTAGAGCTTGTTGCCCAAGGTGGTGCAATATCTATTGCTACCGACAAAGAGGCGCTCGATGCTTTTGATAGAATGAAAGCAGATAGTTATCGCCAAAAGATGTCGCAAGTGTGTAGCGAATATGTTAAACAAAACAGAGGTGCTTGCCAAAGAATAAGTTCGGCAGTAGATTTTTAGGGTGGCACAAAAAGGGAGTCGAGAGATATGGCAAAGATAGTGTTTGTAGGCCCAGCCTACCCATACCGAGGTGGTATAGCAGAGTTTAACCACCAGCTTGCACGCAAGTTTATTGAGTGCGGCGATAGCTGTATGGTCGAAACATTTACTTTGCAATATCCGTCTTTTCTATTCCCTGGCAAGAGCCAATACTCAGATAGTGCACCAGTTACCGACATTAAAATTAGCCGTAGCATAAACTCGGTTAATCCTTTTTCGTGGGTAATGGCTGGGCGCAAAATCAAAAACGAAGCTCCCGATATTATCTTTCTTAGGTACTGGACTCCATATCTAGCCCCTGCGCTAGGTGAGGTAGCTCGCATAGCCAAAGGCAAGAGCAAAGTAATTGCACTTGTCGATAATGCTATACCACACGAGAAAAAGATTTGGGATACTCCACTAACAAAATTCTTTTTAAAGCAAATAGATGGTTTTGTGGTTATGTCGGCTAGTGTCGAAAAAGACCTTCGGTCGCTAGGCATTGGTAATAAACCTGTTATATGCTCGCCACACCCGCTATATGACAACTATGGCAAGAGGGTTTTGCGTAGCGAAGCCGTACAGGCCCTAAAGCTAAACGAGAACTGCTCATACTCGCTATTTTTTGGGCTTATTAGAGAGTACAAAGGGCTTGATATCTTGCTAGAGGCGTGGGCTAAATTTATTGGAACAAGAGACAATGATGCAGAACATAAGCTAATTATTGCAGGTGAGTTTTATTGCGATAAGGAGCCATATATAAAGAAACTAGAGTCGCTAGGGATAGGAGACAGTGTCATTATGCACAATTTCTTTATTCCCGACAACATGGTAAAGCACTACTTTAGCCTTTGCGATGTGGTGATTCAACCATACAAGACCGCCACACAAAGTGGCATTACCCAAATCGCCTATAACTTTGACACCCCAATGATAGTGACCGATGTTGGGGGACTAAAAGAGATTGTAGAGGATGGTGTTAGTGGCATAGTAACCCAAGTGTCGCCCGATAGCGTATTTACTGCCATCAAGCGATTCTATGACCACAATTTGGCCGAGCAACTAAGCAGTGGCGTAAGACAAGCCAAGAAGAATTATTCATGGGATGCAATGCGTGAGGCGATAATAAAGGTATGTAATTTGCTATAAGCAAAGCATAGGTACAAAAAAATACGATTACAGTGAGTTCACAGTAATCGTATTTTTTATATGGTAATGGTTACAAGAACCTTTACTTATGCTACCTTTAGTAGATG
>CAYJIL010000099.1:0-3657 GCA_964370235.1 uncultured Rikenellaceae bacterium
AGCCTGCCGCTAGCGTTCATCCTGAGCCAGGATCAAACTCTCCATAGTAAAAATTATAAAGTTTTTGAGTGTCCTGACTACTTACGAATTAATACAAAAAATTGACTTATAAAAGCTTTTTTGCTTTGCTTGCATTTCTTTTTCTTAAAACAGTAATTTCAAAGATCGTTTCTTTCAATCATACTTCGTTTCCGAAGCGTGAGTGCAAAGGTAATGTAAATTTTTCAACTTCCAAATTTTTCGTAAAAAAAATTTGTTTTCGTTAATTTCGTTTACTTAAAGAACCTGTGCAATACTTCTTGATTGCGGATGCAAAGGTAGGGTATTTTTCTTTCCTTGCAAATTTTTCGCACACTTTTTTTCAACTTTTTTCGACATTTTAAATTAAGAAGCTATTAATCAGAGAAATAAAAACCAAAGAATTTTAACCGTTTGAAGAGCACCGTTGGGTAAAAGTGCCATTTTATGAATAATGGCGATTATTAAAAAGATTGAAAATTGCGATAAAACCCTAAATAAATACCAAAATACATATGAATTGAAGTAGCAAAAGAGTGTAAAAAGGTGACTTTGCACTAATATTGGTACCCAAAAAAATGAAAATTGCCCATTGAGTAGATCATATTTTTTGATTTAGGGTTGATTTGAATAGAACTTGGACGGCAAAAAGTGGTAATGTAAGCAAATTAAATGTCACGTCTATATATAAGGAATAAAATGAATGTTATTATAGACCAAGAGCAATACTTCGTACATAAAAAAGGTAGCAGTGCTAGTAAATGGGTACACTTTTTATGTGTTCAGTAAAATGAAACGTGCAATAGAAGGTGAAGCATAGACACAAAACGAGGTTTTGTTACTATATATATAGGGAGTAATGAAATAAACAGACATTTGACGATTTAAAAAAATAGATATACCAGCAAGCGGCAAGTAATTTGCAAAATAACTATACTATATATATAAAGGAGTGGCAAGAAACAATCGCAAATTTCTCAATCGTTTAAAAAAAGGTGTAATGATCTTCTGTGATTGGTTAACACACTACCCTATACTATATATAATAAGGAAAGAGAAAACAATTATACTCTTATAACAAAAGACAGAAATTAGGCACAAGCACTACTCCACTTTTGCAAAACAACACAAAACAAAAAAAGCGATGGTTCGCCTGAACACAGACAAACCATCGCTACATATATATAAGAGGTAGTAAAACTACTTTCTCTTAATTTCGACTTGCTCGTAACCCTCAACAAAGTCACCAATCTTAATATCATTAAAGTTATCGATGTTAAGACCACACTCCATACCAGTAGTTACCTCTTTGATATCATCTTTGTAACGCTTTAGTGAACCTAGCTTACCAGTGTAAACTACGATACCATCGCGGATGATACGAATGCTTGTGTTACGGTTGATCTTACCTTCACGAACCAAACATCCTGCAATTGTACCAACTTTAGAGATTTTGAATGTCTCCATAACCTCGACAGAACAAGTAATAACCTCTTTGAATTCTGGAGCAAGCATACCATCAATTGCATCTTTGATATCGTTGATTGCATCGTAGATGATAGAGTACTGACGGATCTCGATCTCTTCTTTCTCTGCAATACGACGTGCACTAGACGATGGGCGAACTTGGAAACCAATGATAACCGCATTTGACGCTGCCGCTAGTAGAACATCACTCTCAGAGATTTGACCAACTGCCTTGTGAATAACGTTAACCTGAACAGACTCTTTAGATTGCTTGATTAGCGAATCTGTAAGTGCCTCAACCGATCCGTCCACATCACCCTTAATAATAATATTAAGTTCTTGGAAGTTACCAATAGCGATACGACGACCAATCTCGTCAAGTGTAATATGCTTTTGAGTCTTAAGACCCTGGATACGCTGTAACTGCTCACGCTTGTTAGCAACCTCACGTGCTTGGCGATCGTCCTCCATAATATTGAAGTTGTCACCCGCCTGTGGTGCACCATTAAGACCTAGCACAACAACTGGAGTAGCTGGTGGAGCTGAATCGATTTTCTTACCACGCTCATTGAACATAGCCTTTACACGACCAGTGTAGATACCCGAAAGCATTACATCACCAACCTTAAGTGTACCTGCTTGAACAAGTAGTGTAGAAGTATAACCTCTACCTTTGTCTAGCGTAGACTCGATTACAGTACCGATAGCTCTCTTGCTTGGATTTGCTTTTAGCTCCAAAAGATCTGACTCTACAAGTACCTTTTCTAGTAGCTTATCAACATCTAGACCCGAACGAGCCGAAATCTCTTGACACTGATAGTTACCACCCCAGTCTTCGACTAGGTAGTTCATAGCACCTAGCTGCTCACGTATTTTGTCTGGATTTGCACCAGGCTTATCGATTTTATTGATAGCAAAGACGATAGGTACACCCGCAGCAGTTGCGTGGTTGATAGCCTCGATTGTTTGAGGCATGACACTATCATCGGCAGCAATAATGATAATTGCAACATCGGTTACCTTAGCACCACGTGCACGCATCGCTGTAAACGCCTCGTGACCCGGAGTATCAAGGAAAGTAATGCGGCGACCATCTTCGGTCATAACGCTATAAGCACCGATGTGCTGAGTGATACCACCCGCCTCGCCTGCGATAACGTTACTCTTGCGAATAAAGTCAAGCAGAGATGTCTTACCATGATCGACGTGACCCATCACCGTAACGATTGGTGGACGCTCAATCATATCAACATCGCTATCATCCTCAGAAGAGATAGACTCCTGAATCTCTACGCTCACAAACTCAACCTTATAACCAAACTCCTCGGCAACAATAACGATAGCCTCGGCGTCTAGTCGCTGGTTGATAGAAACCATAAGACCTAGGTTCATACAAGCAGTAATAATTTCTGTTACTGCTACATCCATCATCTTTGCAAGGTCACTAACTGTAACAAACTCGGTAAGACGAAGAATGCTCTTCTCTCTTTGTGCGCGCTCCATCTCCTCGTCTGCACGAGCACTGATAGCTTCACGCTTATCTCTACGATACTTAGCACCTTTGCCTTTGTTACCTTTGCTGGTAAGGCGTGCTAGAGTATCTTTGATTTGCTTTTGTACATCCTCGTCGCTAACTGGAGCTTTTGGTGCTGGAGCAGGACGCTTAGAGTGCTTGTTTGCACCTCCTTTGCCCTGACCACCGTGTGGACCACGGTTTTGACCACCATGCTGCTGGCCACCATGTGCGCCACGATTTTGACCACCGTGCTGCTGGCCACCACCTTGGTTGCCACCACGCTGACCACCCGACGTAGTACCTTGCGCCTGCACCTTAGGATCGTTGATATCAACCTTACCATCCTTTTTGATGCGCTTGCGCTTATTCTTTTTATTTTTATCTGTAGCTGGAGAGCTCTTTTTCTCTAAGCTGCTAAGGTCTATCTTACCAAGAATCTTTGGACCAGATAGCTTTTCGTTACCCTCGGCACGGAATACTCCCGTACCACTCTGAGCCATACGCTGATCGTATGTCATAGAACGATCTTCGCTAGCCGTTGGTGCTGGCGTAGATGGTGCTGGAGCAGCAGCAACTGGCGCAGGTGTAGGCGTAACCACAGGCTTAGGCTCTGGTTTTGCTTGTGGCTGCGGTGCAGCTTTTGGCTCTGGCTTAGG
>CAYJIL010000099.1:3757-8085 GCA_964370235.1 uncultured Rikenellaceae bacterium
TGGAGCCACCTTTGGCTCTGGCTTAGGAGCTGGTGCTGGCGCAGGTGTTGGCTCAGCTTTTGGCTCCTCTGCTTTACGAGGCTTAGGGTTAAGATCTATCTTACCGACAATCTTAGGCCCTTTAGGGGTGTGGTCAATGGTAGTTGCAGCTGGTTCCGCCTCTTTTGACGGACGAGTATCCTCCAAAGAGACGCTCTCGTGCTTTACTTTGATCTTCTCTTTGATATTTACTTTCTCGAGCTTTTTACCTTTACCAAACTCCTTTTCAATTAGAGCAGAAGTAGCTTCATCAACGATAGTGTTCATACCGTGTGCAACCTCAACACCCTTATTTTGTAGAAACTCAATAAGGTTGGCTTGCCCCACGTTCAACTGTCGTGCGATACCACTTAATCTCATTTTTTTTTCATTTGCCATACTATATATATCCTCACTTTTTTCGGCATACAACAAAGCTGCTCTTGCAAGAGCAACACTCAAAGGAACTCATCTGCCCCTTTCTCTTTCTCGCCACAGCTGCGGCGAACTTACACCCTATTTGGTGTAAATATAGGTAATTATAAGTTAATTACCAAAAACTACTCAAACTCAGAGCGTAGTACCGAGATTACATGCTCGATAGTTTCGTCCTCTAGGTCTGTTCGGCGAGCTAGGTCGGCAGGATTGTGCTTTAGAACACTCTTTGCTGTATCGCAACCAATAAGGCGGAACTGCTCGATAATCCATGGCTCAATTTCGTCTGAGAACTCAGTTAGAGCAACATCATCCTCTTCTTCTTCGCCCTCGCCAACAGGAATTTCACGATAGACGTCAATATTATACTCCGTTAGCATATTAGCCAACTTGATATTCAAACCATTCTTACCGATAGCTAACGACACCTCGGCTGGCTTTAGGTATACAGATGCTGTCTTAGACTCCTCGTCAATAGTAATTGAAGATACTTTTGCAGGATTAAGTGCACGCTGTATATATAGTGACATATTAGATGTGTAGTTGATAACATCGATATTCTCGTTGCGCAACTCTCTCACGATTGAGTAGACACGAGAACCCTTCATACCAACACAAGCACCTACTGGGTCGATATTCTCGTCATAAGACTCAACCGCAACTTTTGCTCTCTCGCCAGGAATACGAACAATTTTCTTGATAGTAATAAGACCATCGAAAATCTCTGGAACCTCTAGCTCGAAAAGTCTCTCTAGGAACTCTGGTGCAATACGTGATAGATATACCTTAGGTGAGTTATTAACCATGTCTACCTTGTTTACAACAGCACGAAGCGAGTCGCCTTTGCGGAAGAAGTCCGAAGGAATTTGCTCCTTGCGAGGCAGAATTAGCTCGTTACCCTCGTCATCGATAACAAGTAGCTCCTTTTTCCATACTTGGTAAACTTCGCCTGTTACGATTTCGCCAATGCGCTCCTTGTACTTGTCGTATAGGTTTGCGTTTTCAAGGTCCATGATGCGAGCCGAAAGGTTTTGACGTAGCGAAAGAACCGAACGGCGGCCAAATGACGCAAGCTTAATTTCGTCGGCAACCTCTTCGCCTAGTTCATAAGTAGGGTCAATTGCTTTTGCATCTGTCAAAGAGATTTCGGTAATATCGTCCTCTAGCTCCTCGTCCTCAACCACTACTCTGTTTCGCCAAATCTCGAAGTCACCCTTATCTAGGTTAATGATAACGTCGAAGTTCTCATCGCTACCATAGGTTTTGATAAGCATATTGCGAAACACATCTTCTAGTAGGCTAACCATAGTAGCCTTGTCAATAGCCTTTAGCTCTTTAAACTCCAAAAAGGTGTTTATCAAATTTGTACTATCCATATCTATTTATATTATTATTTTACCAACTCAACTTTATGCTTTTGACGTTTTGCAGAGAGATTTTATCGACAAACTCCATTAGTTGTTTGCGCTTTTTGCCTTCGACTTCGACTTTCTTTTCATATCGAATATCTACACTCTCGCCATCGTAACTCGTTAGATTGCCTTTAATCTTTAGGCCACTCTCTATCATTAGCACCTCGACATCACGCCCAATGTTCTTTTCGAACTGAATTGGGTGAATAAAAGGTTCGCTAACAGAATACGAAGAGACAGTAAGTTCAAAGTCTTCTTGCTCTCGGTCTAGTTGAGACTCGATAAAGCGACTAAGCTCTATACATTTGTCAATTTGAATACCCGAGAGGCTGTCAACAAGAACCTCTATAACGTTAGTAGCAGAACACTTGATACTAACTAGAACCATATCCTTGCCCTCTAGCCACTGCTGAGCGATAGGGGCGATTCTCTCTTTTCCAATCATAAGCTATATATAAAAAGGGGGCTACTAGTGCCCCCTCCATTCCGACTACAAAAATAGATATTTTTTTTGGGATAACAAAGAATAGCCTTTTTTTTTATCATTTTAGATAGATTTATAGAGAGTTAGCTATCAAAAACAAGTGTTAAAACGCAACTTTTCGGAGGCAAAAAGTTACAGCAAAAAAAATATTAAAAAAAGTGTATGTGAAATGGATAACAATACGAAATTATTTATATCTTTGTAAAAAGCAATTAATCTATAACCTAAAACACTATTTTCAGTTTACGCCAATAAGCAACCCAACAATATAGGAAAAGCAATCAATATCAAATATTACTAACAATTTAAATTCAGAGTTATGAGCAAAATTGATTTAAGTAAGTACGGTATCACAGGTGTTAATGAAATTATTCACAACCCAAGCTATCAACAGCTATTCGAAGAGGAGACAAACCCAAACCTAGAGGGCAACGAAAAAAGCGTTGTTACTTCGACTGGTGCTGTGTGTGTAAACACAGGTATTTTCACGGGACGCTCCCCAAAGGATAAGTACACGGTTAAAGATGACTCCACGACAGATTTTTGGTTTGATGGTAAAGTTAATGTTGCCATGACACCAGAGGTTTTTGACAAACTGGAGACTCTTGCAAAAAATCAGCTGTCTAACCACGACAGACTATTTGTTATTGACGGATATTGCGGCACAAACCTAGATACTCGCATGAAGGTGCGTTTTATCATGGAAACTGCTTGGCAAGCTCACTTTGTTACAAATATGTTTATCCGCCCATCACATTACGATTTAGCAAACTTTGGCGAGCCCGACTTCGTGGTTCTTAATGCTGCTAAATGTGTTAATCCAGACTGGAAAGAGATGGGGCTAAATTCGGAGAATTTTGTTGCTTTTAACCTTACTAAGAGACTACAAGTTATTGGTGGTACTTGGTATGGTGGCGAGATGAAAAAAGGTCTTTTTGGTATAATGAATTACTATATGCCACTAAAGGGTATTTCGTCGATGCACTGCTCGGCTAACGTAGGCGAAGATGGCGATGTAGCACTATTCTTTGGACTATCGGGCACTGGCAAAACTACCCTATCTGCCGACCCTAAGCGTTATTTGATTGGTGACGACGAGCATGGCTGGGACGACCACGGTATATTCAACTACGAGGGAGGATGTTATGCCAAGACAATTCACCTGACCGAAGAGAACGAACCAGATATTTGGCGTGCCATCAAACGTGATGCACTGCTAGAGAACGTAACCATTAGCCCCGAAGGTGTGCCAAACTACGACGATGACTCTATAACAGAGAACACACGTGTATCATATCCAATACACCACATCTCAAAGATTGTTCTTCCGTCACGTGCGGGGCACGCTAGCAAGATTATCTATCTTTCGGCAGACGCATTTGGAGTGTTACCTCCGGTTTCGATACTTGACGAAAAGTCGGCACAATACTACTTCTTGTGTGGATATACGTCTAAACTAGCAGGTACTGAGCGTGGTATCACAGAGCCTACACCATCATTCTCACCAGCCTTTGGCGAGGCATTCCTTACTCTACACCCAACAGTGTATGCTAAGGTACTAGCAGAAAAGATGGAAGAGCACAACGCACACGCATATCTTGTAAACACAGGCTGGGACGGAACAGGCAAGCGCATTTCGCTTAAAGAGACTCGTGCCATTATTGATGCCATACTAGATGGCTCTATTGACAAGGCAGAGACTATGCACGTTCCTATCTTGAATATGACGGCTCCGGTTTCGCTACCGGGAGTAGGCGATATTCTTGACCCACGTTCTAGTTATAGCGATGTGAGCGAGTGGGAGACTAAAGCTAAGTCACTAGCTAGCAAGTTTATCAAAAACTTTGAAAAATATTTACCAGAGGGCGAAGGACTTATCGCATCGGGACCACAGCTATAACACATATTAGCTATGATAAATAAAAAATGAAACTGTCTCAAAAACATTTTTGTCACTTCCTGAATCGCATAAATACTCA
>CAYJIL010000100.1:0-8019 GCA_964370235.1 uncultured Rikenellaceae bacterium
GAATACTATACTACTTTGCCAATTCCATAGCAATTGCCACCATCGATGCCATGCCATACACAAGTGCATCTTCGTTGGGGTTAAAGTGTACATTATGCAAAGAGCCACTATTTCTGCCATCATCATAACCTACGCCCACTCTCAAGAATAGCGATGGGAATTTGGTGCAGTAGTGCCCAAAGTCTTCGCTTGTCATGCGTAAATCTAGCTCATTCACTTTTTGACTGCCAACTAGTTCGGCTAGTTTCGTGCGTGCCATTTGTGTAAGCGTGACATCGTTTATTACCGAGGGGAATCCATCGGGTAGCCTTACCTCTGCCTTGCAGCCATGAGCCGCTGCAATTTGTTGTGCTATCTCAACAATACGATCTTTTGCACGCAATCGCCACTCCTGCGAGAAGGTGCGAAGAGTTCCGCTTATTTCAACCTTTTCGGGAATTACGTTAGTTGCTCCATCGGCAATTACTCTGCCAAACGACAAGACCGTTGGAATTTGTGGAGGTGCTAGCCTCGATACCACTTGTTGCATAGCCGATAGCATAGATGCCATAGCAACTACTGGGTCGGTAAAGGTGTTTATGAGAGCACCATGCCCGCCTTTGCCAATAATGTCGATGTGTATCTCGTCTGCCGATGCCATGTATAAACCCTCACGAATGCCATACTCGCCAGCCGTTATCTCGGGTGCTACGTGTTGCCCTACAAAAATGGGCGAGCCATATTTGGTAAAATCTACTTCGTTTAGCACATACGAGGCACCACCCGGTGCTTTTTCTTCGCCCGGCTGAAATAGAGCCAATACATCGCACGATAGCCTATCACGCATTTTGTGTAGTGCCATTGCTGCACCCAGCAACCATGCTGTGTGTAGGTCGTGACCACAAGCGTGCATAGCTCCCGTAGTGCAACGGTATGGTGTATCGGTAGCCTCCTCGATGGGGAGTGCGTCAATATCGGCACGCAAAACTACCACCCTGCCGTTTGATTTGCCAGAGCTAATGTGTGCCAAAACTCCTGTTCCTGCTACACGGCTGTGCGGAATATCGCAACTGTTAAGCATTGTCTCTATGTAGCTAGCTGTTTTGTGCTCACAAAACGATAGTTCGGCGTTTTGGTGTATCTCTCTACGCATCTCTATGAGCTTGGGATGAAGCTCTTGTGCTATCTTTATGTAATCTATGTGCATATATCCAAAATTACTGCTTGTTAATTCTCACCTCAAAGGTATTTGGCCACAACTTGCCAGTAAGGTATATTTTGCCACTGTTTGGCTCTTTTGCAATGCCGTTTAGAACATCGACTGCGCCACCTACTTTTGCGCTCAGCGGGCTACAATCAATTAGTCGCTCCACTTCGCCCGATTGTGGGTTAATAACAGCAATATAGTCTGTTGAATATATGTTTGCCCATATTCTATCATCGATCCACTCTAGCTCGTTAATATAACCAAGTGCGCCTTTTGATGTGTATGCCTCGATTCGGTCAATCTCTTTCATGGTTGATGGGTCGATAATTTTTATCACTTCGGTTCCATCGCTCATATACAGTAATTTACCATCGGTTGTTAGCCCCCAGCCTTCGCCCGTGTAGTTCCACTGCCCAGTTTGCTTGAATGTGTCACGGTCATAAATTAAACCTACACCCTCTTGCCACGTAAGCAAATATATTTTGTTGTCTAGCACAGTTATACCCTCGGCAAATAGCTCGCTATCTAGGTTTGTACGTCGAATCTCTTTCATCGATGGAAACTCTAGCTCGGCAAGGTATGATATACCGTATTGGCCACTGCTCTCTAGCAATTTACCATTGCTAAATTCTAGCCCTTGAGTATATGCCTCTTTGTTGTGTGTTAGGGTGTTTGTGATTGTGATATTGTCACGCTTAGGCTCGCCTTTTGGCAATACCTTAAACACAATGCTCTTAGACTGTGACTCACCATTGGCAAATAGCTCGACAGCTAGCTTGCGTGCGCCCACTTTAGAGTTATAACGTCCTTCGATTATGCCGCTATCACCATTAAGAGTTACAGCACATTTTCTATCGTTCAAGAAAACATGTGCCGAGTCATACTTAGATGTAGCGTTGAATTTAAAAGGAATATCCTCCCCAAGAGTAAAACTATCTTTTGGGGAGGGTGATGTTATCTTGCTAATTATTCTAACTCTTTTGGGTGATTCGCTGCTTTTTGTCGAACCACTCTTTGACGATGAATTTGTATTACCACACGCCGCTAACGAAACAGACAGGGCGAGTGCTGCAATAAAAATAACTTTGTGCATAACCTTTGGTTAGTTGGGTTTAGTTCCCCCTTTTAGAGAGTCCGAATATTTACCAATCTCCTGCTCTCTATCACGATTAAATATAAGTAATCTATCTTCGTTCATAACAACAATATGGTTATCGAGTCCCTCGATAATTGCTTGCTTGTTTGATGATATGTCGATAATAGAGTTTGTTGTGTTTTCGACAATTACGCTACTAGGTGCCGAGATAATGTTACCCTTGCTATCTTTTGCGTGTATGTTATAAATCGAACCCCACGTACCAACATCGCTCCAGCCAAAATCGGCAACATACATAAGCACGTTCGAAACATGCTCCATAATACCATAGTCGATTGATATGTTTTTGCACGATGGATAGATAGAGTCTATGTATTCCTGCTCGTCGGGTGTGCCAAATAGCTCCTCTTGTGCCTCAAATATAGACACAATGTCGGGCAAGTGCTCGTTAAATGCCTTTAGGATGGTTGGGATTGACCACACAAAAATACCCGAATTCCAAAAGAATTCGCCACTCTCAACAAAAACCTTAGCTAGCTCAAGGTTTGGTTTTTCGGTAAAGGTCTTAACCTTTGAAATTGCACCACCATCTAGCGAGCTGGTTTGTATATATCCATAAGCGGTTTCGGCACGTGTTGGCTTAATACCAATAGTCATCATTGCTCCCTCGCTTGCTGCTATCTCCATCGATGTTGAGATAATGTTCTCAAACTCTCGCTGGTTTAGTATCAAGTGATCCGATGGAGTAACGACCATGGTTGCATTTGGGTTTTTAGCCTTAATATGATATGCTGCATATGCCACACAAGGTGCTGTGTTGCGTCTTAGTGGCTCACATAAAACTTGCTCGGGCTTTAGCTCAGGGAGCTGTTCAAGCACAAGCTGACGATATCTACTATTTGTAACTACCACAAAGTTCTCAATGGGTATGATAGCCTTAAATCTATCATAAGTCTGCTGTATGAAAGTGCGACCTACCGACAATATGTCGATAAATTGTTTGGGCACATCCTCGCTACTTATTGGCCAAAACCTGCTACCAATGCCGCCAGCCATTATTATGCAATAGTTATCTTGATTTACCATAATCTATTATAATTTTCACTATATTTTATAGACAAAAGTAACTATTTTTTTTAGAATATAATACTATAAATGACGATTAATTATTGTACGACTAGTTTAGTCGCTCAATTTCATGATATTTGATACATCGACTATATGGCGTGCTGTGGTAAGTAGCAACAAAATTTACAAAACAGCATATATGCCACAAAAAAATATTGTTTTACTTGCACCTAGTTATCAGTGTCTTGTGATTTTTATTGAAAAAAACTTTGCAAAATATTTGGAGGCTAATTTTTTTTGCCATACTTTTGTGCCCGGAGAGATGGCAGAGTGGTCGAATGCGGCGGTCTTGAAAACCGTTGTGCTGCAAGGCACCGGGGGTTCGAATCCCTCTCTCTCCGCCATTCGGGGTGTAGCGCAGTCCGGTTAGCGCACCTGCTTTGGGAGCAGGGGGTCCCAGGTTCGAATCCTGGTACCCCGACACAAAAAAGAGAGATAACATTTGTTATCTCTCTTTTTTTATACCTTTTAATTTTTGTTACTGGCTATCCAAAATTCTCTTAGCCGCCTCAAGGATGTCAGCTCTATCAAGAGTCACAAGACCACCATCGGGACCTTTTTCGATGTGCAAGCCCACAGACTCGCCATGCTCATAGTCTGATGCACCGAAGTAGTTTCTTACTGTCTCTTCGTTAATGTTTAGCTCATCGGCAATTTTCTTTGAGCTGCCATCTGGTAAGCTGTCTTTGATTCGACGAAGCTCGTTAAATGTTATTACATTCATATGCTATCTGATTTAAGTGGATTAAGTTATCTGCTTATAAAGTTACTTTTTTTTGTTGAGAAAACAAATTATTTGCCACTTTTTTTGCCTAAAAAATCAAAAATAGCCACCACAGAGCACACAGTGGCTGATTGCTAAATGCGCCACGTGCCACGTTTTGTCACTAGCAAAGTATGCGAAAATGGCGATACTATAAGACAAAAAGTCACACTACTGTCACCTTTGCCACTCGCTTGTGTGACATTTAGGCGTTAAAGATGCAAAAAACATTGTTGGCACAAAGATTGAAAGTTACCAATATGTAGGCAGCAAACAAAAAATGGTGTCACATTATATTTTGGTAGCAAATAGTGCTACATATAATAAGAAGAGATTAAATAATAAAAAATAGTAAATTAAATTTTAAACAAATTATGGGAAAGATTATTGGTATCGACTTAGGTACAACAAATTCATGTGTATCGGTAATGGAAGGCAACGAGCCTGTAGTAATTACAAATAGCGAAGGACGTCGCACAACTCCATCTATCGTAGCATTTACAGAGGGTGGCGAGCGCAAAGTAGGTGATCCTGCAAAGCGTCAAGCTATCACAAACCCAGAGAAGACTATCTTCTCAATCAAGCGTTTCATGGGTGAGACTTGTGACAAGGTTCAAGGCGAGCTTGCTCGTGTTCCATATAAAGTAGTATGTGGTGCTAACAACACTCCACGTGTTGCTATCGACGACAGAGAGTACACAGCACAAGAGATCTCGGCTATGACACTTCAAAAAATGAAGCAAACAGCAGAGGAGTATCTTGGTACAGAGGTTTCGGAGGCAGTTATCACTGTTCCTGCTTACTTCTCAGACTCTCAGCGTCAAGCTACAAAAGAGGCAGGCGAGATTGCAGGTCTAAAAGTTCGTCGTATCATCAACGAGCCAACAGCAGCAGCTCTTGCTTATGGTCTTGACAAGAAAAACTCAGATATGAAGATTGCAGTGTTCGACCTTGGTGGTGGTACATTCGATATCTCTATCCTTGAGCTAGGTGATGGCGTATTTGAGGTTAAGTCTACAAATGGTGATACACACCTAGGTGGTGATGACTTTGACCACGTAATTATCGACTGGTTGGCTGCCGAGTTTATGGGCGAGTACAACATCGATCTACGCAAAGATCCTCGTGCTCTTCAGCGTCTAAAAGAGGCTGCAGAAAAAGCTAAGATCGAGCTTTCTAGCTCTACTTCAACAGAGATTAACCTACCATATATCATGCCAGTTGATGGTATTCCTCAGCACCTTGTACGCTCGCTAACTCGTGCTAAGTTTGAGCAACTTGCCGACAAGCTAATCAACGCTACAATTGAGCCATGTCGTCGTGCACTTAGCGATGCTTCAATGAGCGTGAGCGAAATTGACGAGGTTATCCTAGTGGGTGGTTCGACTCGTATTCCAGCTATCCAAAAGATTGTTGAGGACTTCTTTGGCAAAACTCCATCTAAGGGTGTTAACCCAGACGAGGTAGTGGCTATTGGTGCTGCAATTCAGGGTGGTGTTCTAACAGGTGAGGTTAAGGACGTACTTCTACTAGATGTTACTCCGCTAAGCCTTGGTATCGAGACACTAGGTGGTGTGTTTACTCGTCTAATCGACGCTAACACAACTATCCCTACTCGCAAGAGCGAAACATTCTCTACTGCGGCTGATAACCAACCATCGGTTGAGATTCACATTCTGCAAGGTGAGCGCCAAATGGCTCGTGACAACAAGACTATTGGTCGTTTCCACCTAGATGGTATTCCAGCAGCACAGCGTGGCGTACCTCAAATCGAAGTAACGTTCGACATCGATGCTAACGGTATCCTAAGCGTATCGGCTAAGGACAAAGGCACTGGTAAAGAGCAGAACATTCGCATCGAGGCATCTAGCGGTCTTACAGACGCAGAAATCGAGCGCATGAGAAACGAGGCTAAAGCTAACGAGGAGGCAGATAAGGCAGAGCGTGAGAAGGTAGACAAGATCAACGGTGCTGATACTCTAATTTTCTCTACCGAAAAGCAACTAAAAGAGTATGGTGACAAGATCTCGGCAGACAAGAAAGGCGCAATCGAGAGTGCACTAGAGTCGCTAAAGGCTGCTCATGGCGCACAAAACGTAGCCGATATTGACAAGTTCTCGGCTGAGCTACAAACTGCATGGCAAGCTGCATCGCAGGATATTCAAGCTGCACAGCAGGCACAAGGTGGCGCACAGGGTGCACCAGCAGGTGATGCACAGTCTCAGCAAACAGACAATGTTACAGACGTAGACTTTGAGGAGGTGAAGTAATTCACTTTTATAAGACAAATACCCAAAATAGGGGGTTGGCACTTGCCAGCCCCCTATTTTTTTGTTATCGTTAGTAAAAAAGACTATCTTTGTTCGCTTTCGTGATAAAATATAGGAAAAATAGTATAAATATTAAATTCAAAAAACGTGGGAACAAACACAAAATTTTCAAAATCATTTTGGGTAGCCAACATCGTTGAGCTATTCGAGAGAGCGGCCTACTATGGCGTATTTGTAGTCATTACTCTATACTTGAGTAGGATTCTTGCCTTTACCGACATGGAGGCAGCTGCCATTGCGGGTACATTCTCTGCATTTCTATACCTTCTTCCAACCTTTACGGGTGCACTAGCCGACAAGATTGGATTTAGAAAATCGATGCTACTAGCATTTGCACTGTTAACAGTTGGTTATGCTGGTCTTGCTGTGTTCCCATCTATGCTAGAGAGCAGTGGTCTTGCCGAGTATGGCATGACAACTACGTTTACGGGTCTTGTAGAGAGCAACCTTAAATATGGTATTGTTCCAATCATGATTCTAATCGTTATTGGTGGTGCTTTCATCAAGAGTGTTATTTCGGCAACGGTTGCCAAAGAGACAACTTCGGAGACTCGTGCAAAGGGTTTTGCAATCTTTTATGCAATGGTTAACGTAGGTGCTTTCTCGGGAAAGACAATCGTTAAGCCACTTCGTGAGGCGATGGGTAACGAAGGTCTTATCACCCTTAACTACTTTTCGGCAGCTATGACACTTCTTGCCCTTATCGCAATTTGGTTCTTTTATAAGAGTAACGAGAATAGTGGCCAAGGCAAGAGCTTTTCGGAGATTGGCACAGCCCTTGTAAAGGTGTGTGGTAATGGTCGTTTGATTTTGCTTATTCTTATTATTACAGGTTTCTGGATGGTTCAACATCAGCTATATGCAACTATGCCTAAGTACGTTCTACGTCTTGCGGGCGAGGGTGCATCGCCATCATGGTATGCCAATGTTAACCCACTTGTTGTGGTTTTGTGTGTGAACCTTGTTACAAAGTTCATGTCTAAATTTACCGCTCTATCGTCTATGACTGTGGGTATGTTTATTATGCCAGTTTCGGCACTGTGTATGGCATATGGTAATATGATCGATCCATCAACAACTATTCTTTCGATGCACCCAGTTGCGTTTATGATGGTTGTTGGTATCATGTTCCAAGGTCTTGCCGAAACGTTTATTTCGCCTCGCTTCCTAGAGTATTTCTCGCTGCAAGCACCAAAGGGCGAAGAGGGTCTATACCTTGGTTTTAGCCACCTACACTCGTTCATCTCTTCTATTCTAGGTTTTGGTCTTTCGGGTTGGTTGCTTAGCAAATATTGTCCAGACCCTGCTACATTTGCTAGCAGAGCAGAATGGGCAGAGGCTGCATCTAATGCACACTACATTTGGTATCTATTTGCAGCTATTGCGCTAGTTTCGGCAATTGCTCTTATTGTGTATGGTATCGTTGTTAAAAGAATTGATGCCAAAAAAGCATAATTCAAACTAATATAATTACAGCATAAATGCCCCTAGAAAAGATATGGTTCTTTTTTAGGGG
>CAYJIL010000101.1:0-7964 GCA_964370235.1 uncultured Rikenellaceae bacterium
CGGGTGGTGTGGGGCCAATGACCATTGTATCTTTAATGAAAAATACGATCAAAGCACGCAAACGCAAAATGGCATAATGCACTGCTTATATATACAAAAAGAAATATGGTGTTTCGATATATATCGAAACACCATATTTCTTTTTAGCGGAGCAAGTAATACGATTAATTTGTTGCATCACCATCTATAAGTACCGAATATTCGCCCTGCGAAGTTGTGTAATTAAACAAGACTTTAACATCCGACTCCGTTACAACAACTCGAACATCTTCTAGCTCGTCAATCTCTAATACGCTGCTAGATTCAATTTTTGCGACATCGGTTTTATCTGCACCATAAACACCAGTACTTATAAAAGGAAGTGCTTGGGTTTCGTAGCCAAAGAAGTCACCTGTTGCTTCAATCTCTAGCTCGGGTAAAATCAAAGTTAACTGATTTTTAATTACCGTGCCATTAGATTCTTCGTATTCTGTGTATGTGCTAAACCCATAACTATTGGCATCATGACTAACTACTGAACCATTTGGCATTGTTATGTGTACTTCACCTACATAAGATGTAGGGAATGAATTATGATTAACAAAATCATCGTCATTACAGCCTGTTGTAAGAAACAGTGCCGAAACCAAAAAACCAAAAATACTACTCTTTTTCATTACTATGTTTTTATAGATTAATATTACAATTCAAAGCCTAGTCGCTCAAACATTCTCATGTCTCTATCGATATTATCGCCAACCGTTGTTAGCAAATCGCCCACAAGCGCACCCGACACACCACCTTGTAGTGCAAGTTCTTGAATATGCTCAATTTGCAAACGCCCCCCTGCAAATCGTATCTTTGTAGCAGGGTTTATGATGCGAAATATTGCAAACGTACGCAATACCTGCTCATCGGTTAACGGGTTTGTTCCCTCTAGCGGAGTACCCGGTATTGGGTTTAGGATATTAATAGGAATTGAGTCAACATCCATTTGTTGAAGCAAAATAGCAAGCTCGACTCGCTGCTCTTCGCTCTCGCCCATGCCTATGATACCACCACTACACACTCTCATACCACACTCCTTGGCGTAGTTAATGGTCTTGAGCTTATCCTCTTGGCTGTGTGTTGAACATAGCGTTGGAAAGAACGATGGTGCAGTCTCCATATTACAGTGATAGTGGCCAACACCACGCTCGGCTAGTGCCTGCATTTGCGCCTTGTCGATTAGACCCAGCGATGCACACAGCTTTATATCGACATTCTCTTTTATATTGTCATAAATCTTACACACCTCATCCATTTGCTGTGGAGTAACATCACGTCCGCTAGTAACTAGCGAAAAACGCATAACTCCTTTTGATGCGTTGTGGCGAGCCATTTCGATAGCCTTTGCCGACGATATAAGGGGGTAAATATCTACGCTTGTATTAAAAAATTTGCTCTGTGAACACCACTTACAGTCCTCGCTACATCGCCCACTTCGAGCATTTATGATAGAGCAAGTATCTATCTTATCGCCATTAAAATGTAGTCTCAGGTTATTTGCTAACGACAAAAGTTTGTCTAGCGGCACCTCCGACAACAATCTCAATGCTAACGACTTATCAACTCGAAAGCCATTTTTAATTTGATGTTCTAGCTCTTTTATATCCATTTTTTATTATCTTTACAATCCTTAAAAATTACCTTAATGAAGGATATTGGTTTATTACTCACCTCCCTAAAAGAGGAGGATGGTTTTCGTACTTTGAAAGAGGTACAAATAAAAGAAAAAGAGATTATATACGCAAATAAAAGCTATTTAAACCTCTCAAGTAATGATTATCTGCAACTCTCAGATAGTCAACTTCAGCGTACCTTCCTACAAAATGCACTCGCTAGCGAGGAGTACTTAATGAGCAATCCATCGTCAAGGTTAGTAACGGGTAATTCACATCACTACACCACTCTAGAACATAAATTAGCGGCACTTTATTGTAAAGAGGCAGCACTTGTTCTATCTAGTGGATATATGGTAAACTCGGGCGTATTGCCTGCACTAACTACCAAAGACGATTTAATTATTGCCGATAAACTATCACACGCTAGCATTATAGAGGCACTAAGGCTATCTTCGTGTGAGTATTGTAGGTTTAGGCACAACGATATGAAGCACCTTGAGACTATACTCAAAGGTGCACAAGGCAAATATAACAATATATATATAGTAACCGAGTCTATTTTCTCGATGGATGGCGACTGTGCACCACTACACAAGATTATAGAGCTAAAAGAGCGCTATGGTGCCGAGCTATATCTTGACGAGGCACACGCCTTTGGCACTCGTGGAGAGCAGGGGCTTGGGCTTGCACAAGAGCTTGGTGTAATGGATAAGGTTGAACACATTGTTGCAACGATGGGCAAATCGCTATCGAGCCAAGGCGGATTTATTATAACAGACAGCAACACACGAGAGCTTTTAATAAATCGCATGCGAACTCTTATCTTTTCGACGGCAATACCTCCCATCTCGCTTATGTGGAGCAGTTATATGCTAGATAGAATGGTTGAGGCAAGCCCCAAGCGAGCACATCTTAGCCAAATTAGCCAAATGGTGCATGCTGCACTAGATGGCAATATATCGCAATCGAACATTATACCTATAATAACAGGCAGCAACTCTTCGGCGCTTGCGCTTGCACAATATATGGCAGAACATGGGTATTGGGCTAGTGCAATACGCTACCCTACTGTGCCCAAAGGCTCAGAGAGGTTGCGCATTTCGCTTTCGGCTGCAATTAGCACCCAAGAGATAGAAAAGATGATAGACACAATAAGAAAAGGTATTAACAGCATACAAAACACAAAAAGACAATAGAGGACGTATGACAGGAAAATGGATAGAAAAAAAAGGAGCCAGCAAGCTACTAGTGTTCTTTTTGGGTTGGTCGTGTGACGAAAATATGCTATCAACTTTTACAATTAATGGTTACGACATTTACGCCATATTCGACTACACAAACATGGATAGCGAGCAACTCTTTTGCCAAGTAGATTTTGATAGTTACTCACAAACCGATATAGTAGCATGGTCGTTTGGAGTTTGGGCGGCAAGTCACGTGGGCAACCAAATTCCAAATCTAGGCACAAAGCTCGCAATGAACGGAACACCACATGCTGTTGATAACAAATATGGCATTCCAGCTCGTAGCTTCAAGGTGACTTGTTGGGCAATAGGCACACTAGGTCTCGAGAAATTTAACGAGAGAATGGTGGGGCAATACAAAGATGAGTTTATACCATCGCAAAGATTGCTCGAAGATCAAGTAGCCGAGCTTACGGCAATTGCCACACACACCAAAGAGATGGATGCAGGTGGTTTAGTGTGGGATTTTGCGGTAGTTGGCAGCAACGACAATATAATTCCGTGCGAAAATATGAGCCGATATTGGCAGCATGTGGGTGTTAAGGTAATTGATACCAATATGGAACACTACCCTCTCACCAAAGAGGGGCGAAACATTATAACCAAAGTATTACATGGGGAGTATGATAGATAAGAGTGTTGTAGCAGGTCGCTTTGGCGCACACTTCGACAGCTATGACAAGGAGGCAGCTGTTCAAATGAGCATATGTGATAGGATGGCTAGCATGATTGCCTCGCTCGATCTATCGGGCGTGCATAGTGGACTAGAGATTGGAGCAGGCACAGGTTTTCTATCGTCACACTTGCTACGAATGAGACCCAGTGCAGATTGGCTATTCAACGATATTAGCCCCAAGGCACAACCATACATACAGCGATATATCGACAAATATAGCACATCGGGGGCACGTTTTATTGCCTGTGATGGCGAGCATATAGACGGTAGTTACGACCTTATAGCCTCATCGTCGGCAATACAGTGGTTTGACAATGTACAAGAGTTTATTGGCAGAGCAGGCAAGATGGTAAATAGCGGTGGCTATATTGCTCTTTCGCTATTTGCTCCAAATAATTTTCATGAGGTAAGAATTTCATCTTCGGACATTGGACTTAGTTACCATAGCCTAGAGGAGATGAGCGAGTTTTTAGATAGTGCAGGCTTCGATGTTACACAAAGCTGGGAACAGTGCCACAAGCTACTATTCTCTTCGCCCATCGAGGTACTTCGCCACATTAAGCTAACGGGAGTTAATGGTGCATCGACTGGCGTGTGGAGCCGTGGACGTTTAGAGAAGTTTTTTAAGAATTACACAGATATGTTTGGGATAGATTTGGGGGTTACTCTCACCTATCACCCAATAGTTATAATAGGAAAAAAGAGATAGATATGACAAAAAAATTGAGAGCAGCAGTAGTTCTGTCGGGATGCGGAGCTATGGACGGAGCAGAAATAAGCGAATCGGTAATTGCCCTATACGCTCTTTCGTGCAAAAATATCGACTACCAAGTTTTTGCACCCAACCAAGATCAACATCACGTTATCGACCACCTAAGCGGCGAGGTCACTGGCGAGCAGCGTAACATTATGAAAGAGTCTGCACGCATTAGCCGTGGAGATGTACAAGATCTTTTAAACCTTAATATGGCAGATTATGATATGCTTGTGCTACCGGGCGGATTTGGTGGTGCAAAAAACCTATCTTCGTATGCCTTTGAAGGCAAAGATATGAGCATTATTCCATCGCTAGAGAATGTAATAACACAAGCACACAAGGCACAAAAGCCAATAGGTGCAATGTGTATCATGCCTGTTATTGTTGCAAAGGCACTTAGCAAAACTGGCGTAGTGGTGTGTACGGGCGAAGACGAGGGGTCGGCAGAGCTTGTTGCAAAAGAGTGGGGAGCGACAGTAGAAAACACGGCTGCCGACCAAGCAACGGTAGATCACAAAAACAAAGTATCGACTACACCTGCATTTATGTACTCAAACAATACATTGTCTAACATTGGAAGCGGTGCAACAAAAATGATCGACTATTTGGTAGAGATGATTTAGTTTTTTCATATAAATAGACAAATAAAATATGTCGTATACTCATATTTATTTGTCTATTTATAACTTTATGTTGCTATTGCATTTTTTTACAACAAGTAGTTTTTATACACATTTTACCTTTTTATAAAAAACACACCCCAAACAACAACTATTAATATAGTTAATTAAATTACCTTATCCAATATCAATATCTATTAGATTCTCAACATGTTTTATTTAAACTAAACCCTACAAAACCTAACTAAAAGCACAAAAAAAGCAAGTTACGATAAAAAGTGTATCTGTTAATTTTGGTATATATTCTTTTTGTTGTATATTTGCACCGGTTAAATGCAACATGTAATACAATGATCGAAAATATATATTCCACTTGGCTAACAGCAATTCCATCTTTTTACATAGGGATGGGAATTTTCTCGTTATGTACGATTATACCAAAAAGTGACTCATATACAAACTACAATATATCGAGAAAATGTTTTGGTGTACTTACTATTTTAATGGGACTATATATTGCGGCACTTGGTATTTTCGATTTTCGCACAAACAACCTAGTACTTGCATCTGCAATTAATAGTATTTCGTTTTTTGCAGCCGCAAATATTAGCAGTGTTACATTCCGTTCGTTGTTAAATGATAACTATTTTACTTGGGAGATAGCACGTAAAATTATTATAAAATGCTCTGTTTTTTCGGCACTTGTTATAGCAAACGTGCTTTTTGTACCCGAAAACATGCACAACATCACCACTCCAATAATTATATTGATGTTGCTGGTAGAGCTAATACTAGTTGCTTATAACTTTTTTAAGGCATACATCAAAAAGAAAAACGAGATAGAGAACTATTATTCCGAAAATTTTGAGCCGCTAATGAAATGGATGCGCAATAGCCTTTATTTGCTTATTGCGATTGGAGTATTTGGCTCTGCACACTCGTTCTATCCATCTTGGGTCAACCTAATTTATGGCATTGTATCCTCGTTAGCATTTACTTATGCTTTGATTTCGTTCCACAATTACATGGTAACACTAAACGAAGTACACCTAGCATTTAGCTCGAATAATAGCAATGTTTATACTGGCAAGCAAACCTTCCACAACCAAGAACTATCGGCAAAGGTAAATAAGTGGATTACATCAAAGGGCTTTATAAAGCCAGGCATTACACTAGCCGAGCTAGCAAAGGATATAGATAGCGAAAACCCAGATGTTATAGCATATATTAGAGATACCTATAACCTAACGTACAGAGACTGGATTGGGATGCTTAGGGTTGAATACTCAAAAGAGATTTTAACCAACAACCCCGAGCTAAAACTATCGGTTGTTGCCTCAATGGTTGGATATAGCCACACTAGCTTTATTACCGCATTCACAAAATTTTGTGGTATTAGCCCATCGGCTTGGCTGTGCGGCGTTAGCAAAGTAAGAGTTAGTTAATCTTAAACAAAACTCAAACCTACACAGCAACAATTGAGCCTAGTACTAAGTTCTTAGGCATGCAACTAAACACAATAAACAGTCAATCAAACCATTAACTAAGAATAAAGTTATATATTATAAAAAAAATTAGTCTCTAAAACTTTTTTTTATAAGAGTTTATTTATAACTTTGCCTCTATAATTCGTACATTATGGTAGAAACTATTTACTCTAACTGGCTCACAATAGCACCTGCCATTTACTATGCTTATGCTATTATTGCGATATTCTTTATGTCGCCCAAAGGAGCAACCTACGTCAGCTATAATATATCAAGAAGATTATTCGGAATACTCTCTATAGCAATGGGAACATATATTGGTTCTCTTGGCCTTTTCGAATATCGTTCAACCGATATAATTCTGTCGACATCAATCAATATGCTCGCATACTACTTTGCTATTCTTGTTTGTGGCTCTATATTTTTCACACTTCTTGACAGCAAATTCTTTACGTGGAAAAGAATACAGTCATATGCAGCAAAGTGGCTGATATGGTTCTTAGCACTTACATTTAACTATGTATATGCAACCGATTTGGCTAAAAAAATCACAGTGTTCATATTTGCATTTTTGCTGTTTGTAGAGGCAGTTATAATGATTAGATCTTTCTTTAAAGCTTATAACGAAGCCAAAAAGAAAATCGAAAACCACTACTCAGACAATGTAGAGCCATTTATGAAATGGATGACCAACAGCCTTTACATATTAATTGCTCTAGGGTTATTTGGCTGCCTACATGCATACTATCCTGCGTGGTTGAATTTAGCGTATGGAATATTCTCTGCACTGCTTTTCTCATATGTGTTAATATCGTTCATAAACTATATGGTTACTCTAAATGAGGTGAGGTTTGCACTATATGCAGGTAACAATTCCGATATGCTCAATACTGCAAAGGAGATGCCAAATTGCGAAATAGAAAACGCAATAAAGAGATGGGTAGATGCCAATAGCTTTACTAAGGCTGGAGTAACTGTTGAGGATTTAGCAAATGCGCTAAAAATAGATAGTAAAGACATAGTTAAGCATATAAATAGTCATTACAACTTAACGTTTAAGGAGTGGATTACGATACTCAGGATAGAGTATTCAAAAGAGATACTAAATTCGAACCCAGAGCTAAGGCTAGCAAAAGTTGCCGAAATGGTAGGTTACAGCCACGCTGGATTTACCACAGCATTCACCAAGATATGTGGTGTTAGCCCATCGGCATGGCTGTGTGGTGTTACCAAGCTAAGGGCATAAGGTTATCGATTAGCATATGTGCTCTAAATCTAGTTTTGGTGAATCACGAGCGTGCTACATAAAAAACGATAGACTTATTTTATAAACTCGCTTATATTAGGATTACGCTGGATTTAGATTTAGTACAGTACTAGATAACAATAATTATTTATACCCCAAAACATATAAAAGCTGCTTTGTCTGCTCTAACAACTAGAGTAAACAAAGCAGCTTTTGTGTGTAGCTAGATACGTAGTATTTTATAATTTCTTAATCATTATACGAATGGTTGTACCTTTGTCAACTTCGCTT
>CAYJIL010000102.1:0-7939 GCA_964370235.1 uncultured Rikenellaceae bacterium
TATAAAAGTTAATAACCGTATCAATACCCTTATAGAAATTCTCTAATGGGAAATTCTCATTCGGTGAGTGAATAGCATCTGAGCTAAGACCAAAACCAAGAAGAACCGCTTTAGTCTCTAGCACCTGCTCAAATCGGCTAATAATAGGTATACTACCACCACTATAGAATGGCAATGGCTCCTTACCAAAAGTAGCCGTAATTGCACGTGCAGCCGCTTGATAACCCTCAAAATCGGTTGGGCACACGTATGGCGCACCACCATGAAGATACTCAACCTTTACAGACACACCTGCTGGAGCAAGGCTCATAAAGTGTGCTTCGAATAGCTGTGCAATCTCGTTATAATCTTGTGCAGGTACAAGTCTCATCGATATTTTAGCATATGCCTTTGATGGTATAATAGTCTTTGAGCCTTCGCCTTGATAGCCACCCCAAATACCGTTTACATCAAGAGCAGGGCGAACACCTGTGCGCTCCATTGTCGAGTAACCATTCTCGCCACCTAGCTCGCTAACACCTACACCAGCCATATACTTAGCTGCATCGAATGGTGCACGGCCAAATGCCTGGCGCTCGCTCTCGGTTAGGATGCGTACTTTATCATAAAAACCAGGGATTGTTACACGACCTTGCTCATCGGTTAGCTGAGCAACCATCTTGTTAAGTGCTAGTAGTGGATTAACTACAGCACCACCAAACAGACCCGAGTGCAGGTCATGTGATGGGCCAGTTACCTCTACCTGCATATAGGTGATACCACGAAGTCCACAAGTTACCGATGGTACTTCCATCGAAATCATGCTAGTGTCCGATACCAAAATTGTATCTGCCTTTAGGCGCTCTTTGTTTTGCTCACACCAGCTATATAGAGCCGAAGAACCTACTTCCTCTTCGCCCTCTAGCATAAACTTCACATTAACGTTTAGCTCGCCTGCTGCCACAAGTGACTCAAAAGCTGCCATGTGAATATATAGCTGCCCTTTGTCATCGTCGGCACCTCTACCCCATATCTTGCCATCACGAATAACTGGCTCGAATGGCTCGCTGTTCCATAGCTCAAGTGGCTCGGCTGGCATAACATCGTAGTGACCATACACTAGCACTGTTTTAGCTGCTGGGTCTACTATCTTTTCGCCATAAACCACAGGTGCGCCCGTTGTTGGCTCAACTGCTACGTTATCGGCACCTGCCTTGCGAAGTAGGTCGGCAATTTGCTCGGCACACTTCACTAGCTCGCCCGAATATTTGCTATCGGCGCTAATTGATGGTATTCTTAACAGCGTAAAAAGATCTTCTAGGAACTTATCTGCATTTTTTGATGCGTATTCTAATGCTTTCATTTTTATTTCTTATTATATTTATTTAACATTTCTTGTTCAACTTCACGGCGTATCTCCCTCTCTTTGCGACGAAGATATGCCTTTTCTTTCGCTCTCTTGTTTCGTAGGCGATAGAGAATATATAGAACTACTACAATTGCTAATAACTTGAGCATACTACTTGTAATATATTTTAAATTCCCAAGGAGCAAACGGATCCCAGCTTGCACCCTCTAATTCACACTCCCCATGCCATAGCTTGTTGTACTTACCCCCAAAGTCCTCGTCATAAAAGGCTGGTTGTATATGATATGGAGTTAGGTTGAATAACGCAATAACTGTTTGCCCGTGTGATTTGCGCTTAACGGCAAACACGTTCTCGGGCTGCGAAGAGTTAATATACTCTAACTTACCACCACTGCCAGCATACTGCAAAGGTGCTAAGTTATGCTTTAGCCAGTTGAGCGCCTGATAAAATGGCGTATATTCATCCATCTTTGACCAATCGATGAGGTCTTTCTCAAAAAACGCTAACCTATGCGACGAACCCGACTCTTGCCCACTATAAATTAGCGGAATACCATCTAGCACGTATGTTAGTGCTGCCATACATTTGTGTGCCTCGCCCATGCGCTCCATCTCTGAACCGCACCATGAGTTTTCGTCATGGTTCGAAGTGAACTGTAAAAGCCCACCCTCGCGTGGATATATATTACTCTCGTGTGCTAGCAATGCTCTCAAATCGTTTGCCCCAGCTTGCCCCTTTGCAATGCGGTTTAGCAAGTGGTGACAGTCCCAAGCATATGTAACATCAAATATATTATCGCTATGGTATTCGGGTGATTCTACCTCGCCAACCATAAACAAATCGCTCTTAATGCTACGTAGCTGTGCAACAGCCTCTCGCCAGTAATCTAGCGGAACTAGCCCTGCCATATCTTCCCTAAAGCCGTCTATATCGTACTCTTGTACCCAATATGCCATAGACTGGGTCATCTCCTGGCGCATTTGAGGGTTTGTATAGTCTAGTTTTGCAGTGTCAGACCAGTCAAACGGCGATACTATTTCGCCATTCTCGTCTTTGCAGTAAAAATCGTCTCTACCCTCTTTTATCCACTTAGAGTCCCACGCAGTGTGGTTGGCAACCATGTCTAGAATTACCTTCATGCCAAGCGAATGTGCCTTTTGAACAATAGCACGAAAATCGTCTCCACTGCCAAACTCTGGATTTATAGCCGTGTAGTCGCTAATTGAGTAGTAGCTACCCATGCTCCCTTTGCGGTTTGGTACTCCAATAGGGCAGATGGGCATAAACCACAAAATATCAACGCCTAGCTCAGCTATTCGCTCTAGGTGTGGATAGAATGCCGAAAACGTACCCTCGGGAGTATATTGTCTAATATTCACCTCGTAGATGACACCGTTGTAGCTCCAAGTTGCGTGTCTCATATATTATTTTATTTCTAGTTTATAATTTGTTAATTGTACGATGCAAAAAACTCGCACACATTCTTACAAATATAACAAATATATTATCAAAAACAAATAATTTATTAGCTCTATCTCCTTAGTTCGCTACAAAATATTGCTGTTGCAATAGCCACATTTAGAGACTCCCCTGCGCTTTGCCCAAAGCTAGGGATTGTGATTTTCTCGTCGACCAGTGGCGCCAAATCATCGCTTATCCCACTACCCTCTGAGCCAAATAGCAGCACCGAATCTTTGTTTAGTGCCCCTGAGTATAGGTTGCGCCCCTGCAAAAATGTGCCATATATGTGTTTGTTATAGCCCTTGCAGTCGGCCAAAAAGTTAGCCAAATCACAATAGTGTACCTTCACTCTCAGTACTGCCCCCATAGTCGACTGTATAACCTTGCTGTTGTATAGGTCTACTGTCGATGGGCTACATACAATATCTGTTATACCAAACCACTCGGCTAGCCTAATTATTGTGCCCAAGTTACCGGGGTCTTGCACCCCATCTAGTGCAATAACAGCTTTGCCTTGTAGTTGCGACAGGGAGAGTGCATACTCTTGCATCTGCACCACAAGTAGCACCGTAGATGGTGTTTTGAGCGATGAGATACGCCCCATTAGCTGTGGCGATATTTGTGTTGGCACACACTTGTTGTGTAAAAGTGCCGACAAATCACCCGACACATCACTACTAACATAGCACCCTTTTATTGCTAAGTGAGAAGATGCAACTTCGCTAGCCATCTTCTCGCCCTCGACAATAAATAAGCCATTCTCTTGTCTGGTGGTGCGCTTAGATAGCGATTTTATAAATTGTATATCGGCTTTAGTCAACATAGCTTTTGAGTGTGATTTACTCATAAAGAGCGGAGACAAAATATAAATATTGCCTCCGCTCCTATATGATGGATTACTATTTGTGGATATACTACTACTTCTCCATCTCTTGCCAGATAAGAGCCGAAGCTCCTAGCACAGCTGCATTCTTGCCATCAATACCCGATGGAAGTAGCTTAACTTTGTTACGGAAGTTGCTAAGCATATGCATCTCCATATATTTCTTTGTAGGCTCAAAGATGTACTTACCTGCCTTAGCTAGTCCACCAAATAGGAAGATAGCCTCTGGCGAGGTGATAGTAACCGAGTCTGCAATCGACTGACCAAGTAGCATACCGGTGTACTCATAAGCCTCAATAGCAATTGGGTCACCATTTAGTGCAGCCTTAGTAATCATCTCAGCCGTAAGATCGTTGTATGAAATTGTGCGGAATTCGCTATCGCCTAGGTGATCGGCAAGTAGTTTGAATACTGTACGCTTGATACCTGTTGCCGAAACATAAGTCTCAAGACAGCCTTTTCTACCACAACCACACATGCGGCCAGTTCTGTTCACAATAACGTGACCCATCTCGCCCGCAAAGCTATCGTGACCATATACTAGCTGACCGTTAGCAACGAAACCACTACCAAGACCAGTTCCTAGAGTAACAACGATAAAATCTTTCATACCCTTTGCAGCACCATATACCATCTCGCCAATAGCAGCTGCATTAGCATCGTTAGTTATGATAACCGGAATGTTTGGGAAGTAGCGCTTCATCTTGTCACGGAACGGAATAATACCTTTCCATACCAAATTGGCAGCATTCTCGATAGTACCATTATAGTAGTTAGCATTAGGTGCACCAATACCGATACCCATTAGCTCGTACTCGCCTTCTACTTTCTTGAGAAGGTCGTTAATACCAATATATAGCTCTTCTAGATACTGATCAAAATCGGGAAAGCTACGTGTTGGCACAACGCCTTCGCCATGCATCTCTCCTTCTCTGTCTACCAATCCGAACACCGAATTAGTACCGCCAATATCAATTCCTACGACTAATTGCTTCATCTTTCAATATTTTTAAGGTTATATTATAAACAATCACTATTTTTGTGCTCTCTTTCCTTGTTTGTTTTAGCCATAAATAGCTAAGCAAATAGGTAAAAGAGTGTCAATTACAACAACTTCGCTATGTTTTATACATGCTATTTCTGTTATTGACAATTTCAAAAATATAAAAAAAATCGTAATTTTGTTACAAATTTTAATTTTTTTTCAAATATTATTGGTAAGTGTAGCTTAATTTTACCGTTAAATGCTAGTAAAATTAATTTTATGCCTAATATAACATTCTAGGAATATGACAAATGAATCAATATTTTTAACTCTTTCTCAAAGAGTAGAAGAGGAGGTTGCAAAAATAAGTTTTGACTCAGAACCAAAAGAGCTATACGCCCCCATTACTTACACTCTTGAGGGAGGTGGTAAGAGAGTTCGTCCTCTGTTAACACTGCTTGGCTATCACCTATACCACGCTAGTGAATCTACTCCACAAGAGGTTCTTTCGGCTGCCATGGCGCTAGAGATGTTTCATAACTTTACTCTGCTACACGACGATATAATGGACAATTCGCCCATTCGCCGTGACAGAGCAACCGTTCACGTAAAATGGAACAGTAATGCTGCCATTCTTTCGGGCGATACAATGCTTTCATATTCATATAAGCTATTATCTCAGGTTGCCGATAAGCACTTTAGAGAGGTATTCAATATATTCAACCGTGTAGCCATACAGGTATATGAGGGGCAGCAGTTTGATATGATGTTTGAGGATAGAGCGCAGGTCGAAATAGCAGAGTACATTAATATGATTACACTAAAGACAGCTGTACTTTTGTCGGGCTCAATCACTATTGGGGCAACTCTTGCTGGTGCATCAAAAGAGGATATCACTCGCCTAGATAGCTTTGCTATTAATTTGGGATTAGCTTTCCAGCTACAAGACGACTACCTAGACACCTTTGCCACTACCGAGAGCTTTGGCAAGCAGGTGGGGCTAGATATAGAGTGTGCAAAAAAAACATTCCTGCTAATTACACTGCTACAAAGTGCAAACGAGCAAGACAGCATAGCAATAGGCGATATGCTATCGAGCACATCGCTTACTCGTGAGCAAAAGCTAACAGTGGCTAAGGATATGATGATAAAATATGGTGTAGACACCAAAATAAAACAAGAGATAGACAGTTATATAAACAGCGCACTAAGTGATATAGATGCACTTAGCTGTGGTAACGATTCAAAAGATATGCTAAAGCTTTTGGTCAACAAAATGGTAAACAGAGCAAGATAATGGTAACAAGAGAAGATATAGAGATTATGGCTCCCGTAGGGAGTTACGAGTCTCTAGCGGCAGCCGTTCAGAGCGGTGCAAATTCAATTTACTTTGGTGTTCAGGGGCTAAATATGCGTTCGCAATCGAGTGCAAATTTCTCGCTTGAGGATATGTCGAACATTGTGTCAATATGCAAGGAGAACAACCTCAAGAGCTACCTAACAATAAACACTGTAATTTATGATGACGAAATGGAGTATATGCGCTCGGTTGTCGATCATGCCAAGAGCGTAGATATTACTGCTGTAATTGCATCCGATCAAGCCGTTATTGCATACTGCCGTAGCAAAGGGGTCGAGGTACACATTTCTACTCAGCTAAATATTTCGAATATCGAAACCGTAAGGTTCTATGCTGCTTTTGCCGATGTGGTTGTGCTAGCACGTGAGCTCGACTTAGACAAGGTAAAGAGCATATACCAAGCCATCGAAGAGGAGCAAATAAAGGGTCCTAGTGGCGAGCTGGTGCGCATCGAGATGTTCTCGCATGGTGCCCTGTGCATGGCTGTTTCGGGCAAGTGTTATTTGAGCCTACACGAGGCAAATAAATCGGCTAATCGTGGTAGTTGCCGCCAAATGTGCCGCCGTTCATACGATGTAAAAGATCGTGAAACCGGTGCCGAGCTAGTGGTTGATAATAAGTATATTATGTCGCCCAAAGACCTAACAACTATTGACTTTTTAGATAAGCTAATAGAGGCAGGTGTTAGAGTACTCAAAATCGAGGGGCGTGCCCGTGGTGCCGAGTATGTGCACATGGTGTGTTCGACCTACGACAAGGCAATTCGAGCTATACAGAGCGGTGATTATAACCCCGAGAATGTTGCTGTATGGAAAGAAGACCTACGCACGGTGTTTAATCGTGACTTTTGGGATGGCTACTACCTTGGTCGCAAACTAGGCGAATGGAGCACCAATTACGGCTCTTCGGCGACCAAGCGCAAGGTATATGTGGGTAAGGTGACCAACTTCTTTAAAAACCTATCGGTTGCCGAAATACTTATCGAGGCATCGCCACTTAACAAGGGTGACGAGGTGGTGTTTATAGGTCAAACCACAGGTGTGCACCAAATGGTGATGGATACTATGCGAGTTGACCAGAAGGAACACCAGAGCGTAGTGCAGGGCACAAAGTGCTCAATAAAGGTAGACGGCACACTTCGTCGTGGCGATAAGTTATATGCCTTAGTGGCAGCAAAATAGTTCGATGGAACAGGGATATAAGACACGAGCCATTGCTCTACACTCTTTGCGGCATGGCGAAAGAGGCATAGTACTGCATCTATATACCGAGAATGCTGGTCGGCAGAGTTTCTATGTGGGGGCAAATAATTCGGGGCGTCCACGCATTGGGCGCAGCCGAGTATCGCTAGAGCCTTTGTCGCTGCTCGATATTGTGGCTACTCCACCCCGTTATGGCTCGATGCACCGCATTAGCGAGGCAAAGAATAGTTACATACCTAGCACATCGGCAAACGATATGGCTAAGGCTAGCATATCTATGTTTGTTGCCGAAGTGAGCTATCGTTTCATTCAAGAGAGCGAGCCAAATAGTATGCTGTTTGATTATTTGTGGCACTCGGTGCGCCTTCTAGATGCTATGGACGAAGGTTTGGCAAATTTTCATCTCTATTTTATGGTGAATCTGTGTCGATTGCTTGGCTATGCTCCGGGAGATAACTACCAAGAGGATGCTTTTTTTGATTTGCAACGAGGCGAATTTGTGGTTGTGAAGCCACAACACGAGTATTATATTGACCAGCCATCTAGCGATAAATTTAATCAGTTGTTATCGATTTCGCTGACAGATATTGCTAGTGTTAAGATGAACCGTGCTACTAGGGTTTATCTTCTTAATTCGGTGATAATTTATCTTAATATACATAGTGGTAGTTGCCATCAAATTTCGTCCCTAGAGATATT
>CAYJIL010000103.1:0-7925 GCA_964370235.1 uncultured Rikenellaceae bacterium
CCAGTGATTTCGCCAATCGTGGTGATTACGTGGCGGATGTCTTGTGCGGTAAGGTCGGTTGGTATGCCCTCCTCGATGGCGGTGATGGTGGTGCGAATGCCCGAGGCAGCTGTGCGAAGGAGAGATAGGTGGCGCTGGTTGGTGATAAGAATATCCTCGTCGTTACTGTGGTCGTAGTGGCTCGAAAGGTGCTCTTCGATGGCATCGATACCGCTACCCAAATGTGCACTTAGGGCAAAAACGGGGAGAGATAGAGCGATTTTGAGTGCCGATACCTTGGCCACAATTTCGTCACTAGATAGCTTGTCGCACTTATTTAGTAGCACAACCATATCTTGCCCTTGATTAAGCTCTACTGCCGAGATTAGCGAAACAATAGCGTCTATATCTTGTGAAATATCAGCCACATAGAACACCAACTGCGATGCTGCTATCTTGGCAAACGTGCGGTCGATACCCATGCTCTCTAGCATATCATCGGTTTTGCGAATACCTGCTGTGTCGATAAAACGGAACAACAAGCCGCCAATAGTAATGGTGTCCTCGATAACATCACGAGTAGTACCAGCAATGTCGGAAACCAAAGCTCTCTCCTCGCCAACTAAACGGTTCAAAAGCGTAGATTTACCAACGTTGGGGCTACCTACAATAGAAACAGGAATACCGCTTTTGATGGCATTTCCCCTATCGAACGAACGCACGAGTTTATCGACTTTTTCTAATATTTGACCCAGAAGAGCAACAAGCTGACCCCGATCGGCAAACTCTACATCCTCCTCGCCAAAGTCGAGCTCAAGCTCAACCATCGATGCAAAGTGCAGTAGCTGTGCACGCAGAGACGAGAATTCGGCAGTATAGCCACCTTTCATTTGACGCATAGCAAGGCGATGTTGCGATGCACTCGAAGATGCTATAAGGTCTGCCACTGCTTCGGCTTGAACAAGATCCATCTTTCCGTTAAGGTAGGCACGCATTGTAAACTCGCCCCTATCTGCCATTACAGCACCTGCCTCGATTAGCAGCGAAAGAATACGATTTACAATGTATGGCGAACCGTGCGAAGAGATTTCGACCATGTCTTCGCCGCTATATGAGCGTGGTGCTCTGAATAGTGTTACTAACGGATCGTCCACCACAACACCATCGCCATCGACAAAGTTGCCATACAACACTCTCGAAGGCTCACAATCGACCAAAGCGAGCTTGGATGCCGCCCTAAAATAGCGATCGACAATCTCTATTGACCCTGCTCCACTCAAACGTACAAGGGCAATTGCCCCACCCACTGCCGTTGATACGGCTACTATAACTCTATCTTGATCCATTCTTATAAACACTTTATTTGTAGATACAAAGATAATGAAAGAGATTGGCAACACAAAAAACAAGCAACAAAGCAGCTCTGTAATAGCTTAATAGAGGCAAAAAGAGTGTAATTAATAGAGTGATAATCAAAACTTGGCTGCAAAACTAGAATTTCTCGAAGAAAATGTTTAATTTTGCAAGTTGTATGGTGTGTACCTTGCCCATTTGTGTGGGTAGGATAGGCAACTATTGATTGTAAAGATCACCAGATTGGGTAAAAAAATAGAGATCAGATATGGGGAAAGTTATTGCGCTTGCAAACCAAAAAGGTGGTGTGGGCAAGACAACGACAGCAATAAATCTTGCGGCATCGCTTGCGGTGCTCAAGAAAAGAGTACTACTTATTGATGCAGATCCACAGGCTAATGCTACATCGGGTTTGGGTTTTGACATAAACGCAAAGGGTGTGTATGAGGCATTGATAGAGGGCGAAGATGCAGCAGAGTTTGTGCAAACAAGCCCCGACATTGCAACTCTAAAGCTACTCCCTTCGAACATTAACCTTGCTGGTGCCGAGATTGAACTCTCGACAATGGAAAATTCGCTAACAAGAATGCGTAGGGTGGTAGAGAGTGTGCGTGACAACTATGACTACATTATCATAGACTGCTCGCCATCGCTGGGTATGCTAACAGTAAATATACTAAATAGTGCAGACAGTGTAATTATACCTGTACAGACAGAATATTTTGCACTAGAGGGATTGGGTAAGCTACTAAACACCATTGAGATGGTGAGAGACAGGTTTAACCCCAACCTAGAGATAGAAGGGTTCTTGTTAACAATGTACGACACTAGGCTTAGGATAGCTAACCAAGTAGCAACCGAAGTTAACACACACTTTGGTGAGGCAGTATTTAAAACCATCATTCAGCGTAGCACACGCCTGAGCGAAGCACCTAGCCACCGCAAACCAATATTGCTATACGATGCAGCCTCAACGGGCAGTGTAGCATATCTCAACCTTGCAAAAGAGTTGATAAACAATAACAGTTAAGAAACAGATAATGAGCACAGTAAAAAATAAGGGATTGGGCCGAGGCTTGAATGCTATATTTGATGTAGAGATTAAGAACAAGCAAGCTGCAGCAAAAATTAGCGATAGCATAAGCGAAATAGATCTTGACCTAGTTACACCAAACCCCTCACAACCACGCACAACGTTTGACCAGCAAGCACTAGAGGAGCTGTCGGTTTCAATCAAATCGTTAGGCTTGGTACAACCAATTACGGTAAACAGCAACCCCGACGGTAGCTACACTATCATATCGGGCGAGCGCAGATATAGAGCTGCAAAGATGGCAGGCATCAAGAGCCTACCGGCATATGTTCGCACAGAGAACGATGCAATGGTGCAGCAAATGGCACTTGTCGAGAATATTCAAAGACAAGACCTTAACCCACTAGAGATTGCTATATCGCTAGAGAGATTGCTAGAGGAGTTTGAGATAACTCAAGAGGAGCTAGCTACAAAGGTGGGTAAAAAGAGATCGACAGTTACAAACTACATACGCCTGCTGAGACTACCTGCCGAGGTGCAGTTGGCTCTTAGCACCGATATTATATCGATGGGGCATGCAAAGGCACTTGTAAATGTAGATTCACAACTAAAGCAACTATCGCTACTAAAGCGAATTGTAGCTAAATCGCTATCGGTTAGACAAACCGAAGAGCTGGTGAAATCACTATCTGAGGTTAAAGAGAAACCACAGCCAGCCAAAGACGAGGAGTATCCAGAGATATATGTAAGGTTGGTCGATCAACTAGAAAGATACCTCACACAAGATATTTCTATCAAACGAAGCAAGAATGGCGATGGTAAAATCGTTATAGGCTTTAAGAGTGACGAGGATATAAACAATATAATCAGTAGGTTTGAACAGTTTGAGAAATAGTATATCGCTAAGGGCTAGAATTACCATGGCGTTTGTTGCATTTGTGGTGGTGTCGATACTCACCACAGGTGAGCTATTTGCCCAAGATGATGATGGCAAAAAAAAGGCAAGAAAGCCATCGAAGAGGGAGCTTAGAGCCCTAATGAAAGCGGCAGAGGCAAGAGCAGAGGCAGATACTATGGGTAGGCAGCAAGCCGACACGATATTGGTAGATAGCATCACGGGAGATAGCATTAAGCTATTGGGAGGCGCTCGCCCCGACACATTGATAGCTAAGGCAGGCGAACTTCCTGCAATCAAGAGATACGAAATCGAAAGGCTTGGCAGAAGAGACTCTACTGGCAAGGTAATAAAGGAGGAACCACGCCGACCATTTAGCGAATTGGCTATGCAAAGATCAAAGGCATTTAAGGATACCTTGACTTTTAGCCGATTAACAACGCTATCGTTTGTTATACCGGGTTTTGGGCAATTTTACAACAACCAAAAGTGGAAGATACCCGTGCTATATGGTGTAACGGCAGGTTTTACAGCACTAACAATAAACGCATCGTCAAAGGTTAAGACTGCCGATGCCAATTTTCAGGCTGCGGTAGCTAGCGGTGCAGCTCAATTAGAGCTAGACGAACTTCGCTACACAACCAACAAGTACAAAACCGAAAGAACACTATATCTTGCTGGAGCTGTGGCAAGTTACTTGTACTTTGTGGGCGATGCTGCAATTAACTACAAGGGCGAAGTAAACCCTACACGCAAAGCAACCATACTATCAACCATATTCCCGGGTGCGGGGCAAATATATAATGGTAGCTACTGGAAACTACCCATTGTGTATGGTGGATTTGCTACGTTTGCATATGTCATTAGCTTTAATAACCGTGGATACCAACGTTTTAAGACAGCATATAATGCATTAACAGACGATAATCCCGACACGGTAGATGAGTTTAACGGTGCATACAGTGCCGACCGACTACAAAACACAAGGGACTCGTTCCGACGATATAGAGATATGGGTATAGTGTACTTGGCAGGCTTTTATTTGCTAAATATTATAGATGCCCACGTAGATGCCTACCTTAGACGATATGATATATCGGATGATTTATCAATGAGGATAGAGCCAACAGTTGACCAAAGCATATACCTACCAGCAGAGGGAAGATCGGCTAGCGTAGTGGGTTTGGGCATGAAAATTAACTTTTAATAACGAAAAATTAAATTTATAAATATGAGTAGCCTAGGACTACTCGGATGGAGAGAATTTTATGAAAAATGTACTATTGGCAATTCTGTTTTTAGCAACTTCGTTAACGGCAGTAAAGGCAGAACCCAATGAGAGAAGAGCTAGCGAAGAGGAGCTAGGTTTGCTCAAATTTACGCATTCACCAATTGAGCTTGATAGCGTGCTATCTGTGTGGTATAAAAATAATATCACAGACTCGTATGACACCTTTGTTAATGAGTTTATTAACGACGACTTTAGCGAAGATTACTCGGCAGCTGCACTACCCGACTCTATTTATGAGGCGAGGTTAGATATGCTAGCAACCGAGATACAGTTGCCATACAACCCTATTGTTAAGAACTATATCCTAAGATATACTAGCAAGGGTGCTCAAAAATCTATGCAAAGGCTGCTGGGCTTGGCTCAGTACTACATGCCTATTTTTGAGGCCGAACTCGATTTGCATGGTCTTCCGTTAGAGCTTAAAATTCTCCCTATTATTGAATCGGGACTAAACCCAAAGGCAGTTTCTAGGGTTGGAGCTAGTGGTTTGTGGCAGTTTATGTTGCGCACGGGCAAGTTCTATGGGCTAGAGTCAAATAGTTTTGTAGATGGTCGTTACGACCCAGTGGCATCGACACGTGCCGCTTGTCAGTACCTAAAAGACATGTACAAAATTTATGGCGACTGGACACTAGTTATCGCCTCGTATAACTGTGGTGCAGGTAACGTTAACAAGGCAATTAGACGTGCTGGCCCTAATGCAAAGACATATTGGGACATTTATGAGTACCTACCAAGAGAGACCAGAGGTTATGTACCTGCCTTTATTGCAGCTACTTATGCCTATACGTTTCACAAGGCACACGACCTAGACCCTGTTCTTCCGCCACACCCAGTGGCTACGGATACTGTAATGGTTAACAAGATGATGCACTTCGACCAAGTGACATCGACGCTAGGCAATATATCGATTGAGGCTATCAGAGACCTAAATCCTCAGTATAAGCTAGATATTATTCCAGCCAAAGAGAAGAGTTATCCTTTGATTCTACCTGCCGAGGAGCTTACAAATTTTGTAGCTAACGAGGCGGCAATATATGCTAAGGATACTATCTATATGAAAAAATATTTGAATGTAGATAATCTTAGTACAGCAAGTGCTAAGGCAGCAACGTCAAGCAAAAGTACAAGGCTTACATACAAAGTTAAAAAAGGAGATAATCTAGGATCAATTGCCAAAAGACATGGCACTACATCTAAAAAGATTATGGCACTAAATGGCATAAAAAATGCCAACAGAATTAGCATTGGGCAGACACTAGTAATTAGAAAATAACGTGAAAAGAGAGAGATCGGTAATATATGATCTATCGGATATAGATCCTGCTGAGTTTTTTGGTGTTGCAGACGAGAATATCTTGCACCTAAAGAACAAAGCTCCCAAGCTGAACATCGTTGCACGAGGTTCGCAGCTAAAGGTTAAGGGGTCTGAGGCCGAGATCATTCTCTTTGAAACCAAGCTAAAGAGACTAAAAGGCTACTTTAAGAAATTTGGGCATATTTCGTCACACGTAATAGATCAGGTATTTGATACTATTGAATTTACAAAAAGCCAAGCAAATACCAAACAATACTCAGATATGGGTAGAGCACCCATTGCGGGTGGCGATATGATTGTGGCGGGAGTAAATGGCAATATTATTCGTGCCATCACACCCAACCAAAAAAAGCTAGTTGAGGAGTATAGCAAGAGCGATTTGTTAATGGTAGTTGGCCCTGCTGGTAGTGGCAAAACCTACACAGCTATTGCGCTAGCAGTTAAAGCACTCACCGAAAGAGAGGTAAAGCGTGTTATTCTCACTCGTCCCGCTGTTGAAGCAGGCGAAAAGCTAGGTTTCTTGCCGGGCGATATGAAAGACAAGCTAGACCCATATCTACAACCACTATATGATGCACTGCGTGATATGATACCACAAAAGCGACTTGCAGCATATATGGAGGAGGGAGTAATTCAAATTGCACCACTAGCATACATGAGAGGGCGCACGCTAGACAACGCCTTTGTAATACTAGACGAGGCACAAAACACCACCATGTCGCAAATGAAGATGTTTTTAACACGTATGGGGCGTAGTGCAAAGTTTATTGTAACGGGCGATGCAACACAAGTTGACCTACCCAAAAAGAGCGATTCGGGGCTTATGCGCACCATCGACACACTACGGGGGATTAAGGGTATTTCTATTATTGAAACTAGTGGCGAAGATATTATACGTCATCCGCTAGTAAAGGATATTGTCTCGGCATTTGAAGGGGCAAAAAAAGAGTAAATTTACACATTAAAGCATAAAATTATGGCAAAGGCAATTGTTAAGAGTGATTTCAATTTTGAGAATCAAACAGCTGTTTACAAGGGTAAGGTAAGAGACGTTTACTCTGTGGGCGAAGATTATCTAGTAATGGTAGTGAGCGACCGTATCAGCGCATTTGATGTGGTTCTTCCAAAGGGTATTCCATTCAAAGGTCAGGTGCTAAACCAAATAGCATCAAAATTCTTGGATGCAACTAGCGATATATGTCCAAACTGGAAGATCGCTACTCCAGACCCAATGGTAACGGTTGGTTACCGTTGCGAGACATACCCAGTTGAAATGATCGTTAGAGCATACCTAACAGGTAGCTCTTGGAGAGATTATAAGGCAGGTTCTCGCGAGATTTGTGGTATTCAGCTACCAGACGGTATGAAGGAGCACCAACGCTTCGAAAAGCCTATTCTAACGCCTACTACAAAGGCAGAGCTTGGCGCACACGATGAGAACATCTCTCGTGAAGAGATTATCTCTAGCGGTTTGGTATCAAAAGAGGAGTATGAGAAACTAGAGGAGTACTCACTAGCACTATTCGCTCGTGGTGAGCAGATGGCAGCTGAGCGTGGTCTTATCCTAGTTGATACTAAGTATGAGTTTGGTAAGAAGGATGGCGAGATTTACCTAATCGACGAAATTCATACGCCAGACAGCTCTCGTTACTTCTATGCAGAGGGTTATGACGAGCTATTTGCTAAGGGCGAGCAGCAGCGTCAGCTTTCTAAGGAGTTTGTACGTGAGTGGTTGATGGAGAACGGTTTCAAAGGTCAAGAGGGACAAGAAGTTCCAGAAATGAGCGATGAGTTTGTAGCAAGCGTAAGCGAGCGTTACATCGAGCTATATGAGCAAATTACTGGTGAGAAGTTTGTTAAAGAGGAGGATGCAGGCGAAATTGAGTCTCGCATCGAATCAAACGTAAAGAATATGCTAGCTCGTCTAGTGTAATCTGTACACGATAATATACAAAAGGGGTGCTTGCAAATTGCAGGCACCCTTTTTATATATCTCTGACTATCAATACTAAACTTTTTAATTCTTTTTAATTTTCAAAGAATTAAAAAGAATTTC
>CAYJIL010000104.1:0-7645 GCA_964370235.1 uncultured Rikenellaceae bacterium
GCCATTCATCATATTAACAATATAATGATCTAGTTCCAGTTAGGATAGTTCATACTATTATCAAGTTGTGGATTAAGCACAACCTCATTCGTAGGAATCGCATACAGATAGTACTTATCTTGCCATCCACCACCATTTTGGGTTGGATCTGCAAAACGCTGTACATAACCTTCACGCCCTTCGATAGTGTTACCATCAATATCGGCAAGAGGCACTTGATCCCAGTCCGAATCCAAAGTAGTAGGTACATCACCTGGGTTCAGTCTAGCCGATAGAGAATAAAAATCATCCTTATTAATGTACACACCAACTTGTGGGCGGTTGATATACCAAGGAGCTTTTTTCCAGCGGCGAATATCCGCAAAACCAAAGCCCTCGCCTAGTAGCTCAACAAAACGCTCACGGCGTATCTCCCAAAGCACTGGTGCTACACTCTTGTCTCTAGCAGGGTCGAAATCTTCGCCAATCATTGCAGGAACCATGCTCGCAACTTTTGCTCTTGCACGTAGAACGTTGATTGTCTTGTCTGCAACCTCTTGTGAAAGCTCGCCATTTTGCTCGAAGTAAGCCTCTGCAAGGTTAAGCATTGTCTCCTCAATCCAGTATATAGCCTTGTCTGAGCTATCGTTACCGTTGTTATCTTCCCAAATGTTATACTCTTTCCAAGCTGTGAAACCACTTCGACTACAAGTATAGATAGCACCCGGGCCAGTAATGTGTGGCGATGTCCACACAAGTGTACCAGCAAAGTGTGCAGCAGGAAGTTGCTTACCTCTAGGGTTCATCTCTGCTTTACATAGGTCGATATATTCTCTAGGGTTCTCTACACCATCGTAGTAGTAACCAGTTGGGTTAAGCGAGCCATCCTTTGGAGCATCAAGGTTTGCTGGGTTTGGTCCCATTGTAAAGCCCTCTTGAATGCTATATGGTGGTAGCACCTGAGCAATAAGGCGAAGGTCACGATTACGGAACTGCTTATACATATTCTTGTCGCCATGATAGTCGCCACCCACTGCTACATCGTTTGATTGATTGTGGATAGGTAGACCATTTCTAGTTAAGAACATATCAACTGTGTGCTTAAGGAACTCATAGTTATATGCCTCGGTGCGCACATAACGTGAACGGTAGTGAGTCATAACACCTACTTGATACTCCTTGCAAAGAAGAATACCTGGCTGGCCAACAAGTGACTCGGTAATATATCTACCATCTACCTCGGCCATAATTGCAGGGTGTGCATCGACAAGTACAGTTGATACTCTCACACACTCATCGATATATTTTTGCCAATCGCCTAGCTCGTGGTACTTGCGCCAAGTACCCTCCATTAGCGTAAAGCGAGACATTAGGGCACGAACCACATCTCTGTTAATTGTGTTTGTTCCATCTCCCTCGGCTTTGATGTTAGCCTCGGCAAACTGAAGATCGGCAAGCACATGATCGGCAACCTCTTTGCGAGGTGTACGTGGGCCTTGAGCCTCTGAGCTCTCTTCGTTAAGCACTTTGTCTATCCAAGGCACATCGCCAAATCGAGAGATAAGTTCAGCATAGGCACGAGCTCTCCAGAATCTACCAACTGCTTCCCAGTGTAGCTTCTCTTCGTCGGTCATTTGGCTATCCGAAATTTTTGATAGTAGGATGTTTGCACGTCTAACAATTGTGAAATCCCAACCATTGCCCGATGCAGGAGCTACGGCAGTAGCTGTGCGGTATGGGTTGGGGTCGTCTCCCGCAACCTTATACAGTAGTGTTGCATATCCAGCATAGTAGTCCCTTGATAACATACCTCTATATGTATCGACATATTGCTCATAGTTTGAGCTAGAGAACGATTCGTAGAACTCCCAACCAAAGGATTTGAAGTTGTCGTATGTGACAAATGCATTACCTTCGGTGGCTGAATTAAGTGGCGCTTTCTCTAGGAAAGAGTCGTTACAAGCGCCCAACACCAGAAGGAGTATAAAAAAACTTATATATCTCTTCATAACAATTTTTTTTAGTTTTGTAAATGTTTGTTAACTATTAATACCCTCTACTTATAGTGTTAGGCTAACACCAAATGAGTATGTTTGGTATACAGGATAACCCCAGCTAATTCTCTCTGGGTCAAAACCGTTAGGTAGGTGGTCAAACGTTAGTAGATTCTCGCCCGAGAAGAATACCTTTGCTCCTGTTAGTCCAATTTTTTGTAGCATAGCTCGTGGGAATGTGTAGCTAAGTGTCACATTCTTTAGACGAACATATGCAGCATTTGCAAGGTATGCATCTTGTACACGATAGTTGCTACCGTTGTTACCTTCGTTATAGATACGTGGGAACTCTGGATTTGGGTTTACAGGTGTGTATCCACCCTTCTCTGTTGGAGTCCAGTAGTCTGTGTGGTGTGCATATAGCGTACCCCAGCTACCACCGTTTTGCATAGGGAAGTATATTGATCCCAACCATGCGTCTCTTTTGCCAGTACCATTAAGGAATGCAGATAGTCCCCATCCTTTGTAGTTAACACCCAGGTTGATACCAAACTGGTAGCGTGGAGTAGTGTTACCAACAACTGTTCTGTCACCGCTATCATTAAGAGTGTTTGTACCTTGGTACACCGTACCATCGCCGTCCAAATCTTTGAACTTAACATCACCTGGTCTGATACCCGAGTTACCGTGAATTGAAGTAACGCCCTCTTTTAGTTTCCAGTTATTGTTTTGCCATCCGTCTTGGAAGTCATCAATTGTATAATAACCATCGTTTACGTAACCCCAAATTTCGCCAAGTTGTTGTCCAACATAATAGTTCTCTAGTGTACCATCCCACTCGAACTGAAGCAATCCACCGGTGTTATCATACTTAATAATCTCTGTTGTACCATCATATAGATTGAAGCCAACGTTATAGCTCCAATCACCTACCTGATCTTGCCAGCTAGCCGATATCTCCCAACCTCTCGATCTTAGGTCGGCAGCATTTTGAAGTGGAGCCGCAGTACCCACAACGCCCGGTAGATCTAGACCCGGAGCAAGCATATCTTTTGTTGTACGCTCAAACCACTCAAACGTAGCACGTAGTCTGTTCTTTAGGAAGATGAAGTCGGCACCAATGTTAAGCGATTCGGCAACCTCCCACGTAAAGTTTTGTCGTACAAGCGATGGGCTTGCAAGTCCCGGAACTTTTTGTCCATCAACTATCCAATCTTGTTGCGAAACAGGCATTGATGCAATGTACTGGTAGTTGTCGATGTCTTGGTTACCAATTTGTCCCCACGATGCTCTTAGCTTGAATTCGTCTAGCCAATTTTTTGTACCCTCCATAAATTTCTCTTTACCAACTTGCCAGCCAGCCGAAACCGATGGGAAGAAACCAAAGCGGTTCTCTGTTGGGAAACGAGAAGAGCCGTCGTAGCGTCCGTTAACCTCTAGTAGATACTTGTTTTGGTAGTTGTAGTTAAAGCGATAGAACGCACCTCTAATAGCGTAATCTTGGAAGTTGTCGCTAGCTAGAATCTCGCCAACGGCACCACCAATAGATGGTAGATCTGGCACGATCATCTCTTTGCGGCTAGTCTTTAGCTCTTCGTAGTAGCTACGCTCTTGTGAGTAACCAGCCATGAATTTCATATTATGCTTCTGGTTGGGTGTCGAGAACGTGTATGCAGCATAAGCATTAATTGCGTTGTATGCTGTGTTCGATTTTGTATTTTCGTAGGTAGGTGTGTTACTAGTTGGGAATGTGTTTTGCTCTAGGTTCGATAGCATAAAGTTGTTGCTATACGACTTGCGATCTCTGTTATACTCATCATAAGTATATTCAAATATTACATCAAGACCTTTGGTAGGCTTAATGACAGTGTTTGAATAGATACGAGTATTTGTGTTGCTCCACTGGTTAGGGTATGTGTTCACAAGGTAGTTGTATGGCGTATTTGTAATATACGTTGTTTCGGTATCTTGTGATTTTACATACTCATTAGGCACAAAGTCTGGCACATTCGAACCAAATGCGTTGCGACCAGCATACTCTCCACCACTATTACCATAGCGGAAATCAAGCGATGTTGTAGCCCAATTTGTAAGTTTTGCGTTAATGTTTGAGTTTACGTTAAGTCTGTCATATACGTCGCTATCACCAGCCATTACACCATTCTTGTCAAAATAACCAAGTGCCATACGGTATGATACATCTTTGCTTCCGCCCGACGCCGAAAGGTTGTGGCGATGCATAAAACCACTTTCGAATAGTTGATCTTGGTGGTTTTGATCTTTTAGATAGTATGATACACCATCTCTTACCAGCTGTCCTGTCGATGAATTAAAGTATGAATCGGGATATTTAGACTCTATTTGGCCATTGTTGTAATCGTCAATATAGCCCAGCCACTTTTGAAGGTCTTGTCCTTGTGCAAAGAATTTACCATCGTTACGATAGTCATACATTGCCTTAATAATCTCTTCTGTTGTAGCCTGCTCTAGTACGTTACTATAACTTTCGAATGCAATATTGTTGCTATAAGATATTTTTGTTTTTTGAGTTTTGTCGGCCTTTTTGGTGGTAATAAGTATTACACCAAATGCTGCACGAGCACCATAAATAGCCGATGAAGCGGCATCTTTAAGCACCGATACACTCTCAATATCTTCGGGGTCGAGCATGTTAATATCGCCCGGCACGTTGTCGATAAGGATTAGTGGGCTACCAGTACCATTAATTGATGCAATACCACGAATCGAGAATGTTGCATCGGTACCCGGTTCTGTTCCACCTGTGATGGTAAGACCCGGTACAACACCTTGTAGCGCCGATGCTACCGATGTGATAGGTCTATCACCTACCGCCTCGTCCATGTTAACTTGTGTAATTGCTCCGGTTAGGTTCTCCTTTTTTTGGACACCATAACCCACAACAACTACATCGTCAACTTGCATTGCGCTCTCGATAAGCGTTACATCGATGTTTGTGCGTCCGCTAATGTCGATGGTTTGTGATTCGTAACCCAGCGAGCTAATCTCGACTTTGGAGGTTGACGAAATGTTTTGAATTGTGACAACTCCTTGTGTGTCACTGATTCCGCCTTTTGATGCGTCATCGGTCGAAATTACCGTTGCTCCAATAATTGGATTGCCACTGGCATCTTTAACGGTAACCTTGAGGTTTACTTCATTTTGAGTAGCTGCCTCTACACCAATATCGCTATTGGCATAAGAGGGTGTACCCATAGCTACACTACCCACCGATAAAAGTAGTAGCAGTAGTCTTGCAGGAATACTCTTTTTCTTCATAAATAAGACTTTTATAAGGTTAGTACATATTTTTTTTTAACAAACTACTAATAGATACGTTAAAATAAATCGAAGTGTTAATCTGCAATTAAAAGTGTATATTTGGTATTAGTTTAGGTGTGTTTGGTTGTAGTCGTTCCAAAATTATAATAAATTTGTTTTATTACAAAGAAAAAATAAGTTTTTTGTAATAAAATGTGTTACCTTTTTATATTTGCCCCGTCTTAGTAGTAGGTAGCATAGTTATAATAAAAGAGTTTTATGATAAATTTACTTTTTTCGTAGAAGAATGTGTTACCTTTTTATATTTACCACGTCTTAGTAGTAGATAACATAGTTTAAAAAGATGAATCAAAGAAAAATAAATATCAATGCGTTAATTTCGGCCTGTGCTAAATGGGATCGTGAGGCTCAAACCCAGCTGTACGATCTTTATAGTGGGGTGATTTTTAACACTTGCCTGCGAATAGTTGGCAATAGCGAAGAGGCCGAAGAGATTATGCACGATACTTTTCTAAAATTCTTTGATAAGGCATCGAGCTATGCTCATGTAGGCGATAAAATAGAGTATATATTGCGGCGAATTGCAATAAATGGCTCGATAGATATAGTACGCAAACGCAAAGGTTTTTTTATTGACGTAGAGCAGCTATCAAACGTAGTTGAAGAGGAGCTAACTAGCTCGACAGGCTATAATATCGATCAAGTTCACAAAATAATAGATGCTTTGCCACAGCGAGAAAAAGCACTTTTGTCGCTAAGGTTCAAAGAGGGTTTGTCGCACAAAGATATTGCAAGCGAGTTTCAAACTAGCGAATCGGCAATTAAAATGCTGTTTTCGAGAGTTAAAAAAAGAATAATCACACTATACAACAACGAGAAATGAAAGATTTAGATAAAATAATAGAGACAAGTTTCACCGATGCACCACTACCTAGCGGGCATAGAGAACGATTCCTAAAGCGACTACCACGCAAGAACAATCGCCGTAGTTTGTTATTGGCTGCTTTGTCGGCGGCAGCAATCATTATATTGTCGATAATGCTGTTTAACCCCACTCACGAGATACCGCAAACCGCCTCTCCAGATGTTTTGTCTATGTATATAGAGCAAGAGATGCTGCCTATGAAGGCTCAGGTGCTATTGGTTGCAAAAGAGCGACTGCCCGAGCCCGATTACCTAGAGCTTAAGCAAGGTTGTGACCAAGTGCTCGAAGAGTTAAAAAAACTAGAGCAGCTAAAAAGTAATGTTTCACAAGAGCGATATAACAAGCTTGTGCAACATCAAATAAAAATAAGTGCCGACCGAATGATTTACATTGCAAAATATATTAACCGATAAACATAATACTATGAAAACAATGATTTTAGCAAGAATCGCACTAATAATGGTGCTGTCGCTATCTGTAACAAATTTGTTTGCAAAAACTAAGTTTAAATATAGCGATCAAAAAAAGATTGAAAAGAGTTTTGCTGTTAACCCAGACGTAGTACTCGACCTTGATATTAAATATGGCGATGTTACTGTCATTCCTAGAAACACCGACAAAGTCGAAGTTCAGGTAGTGATTAATGCATCCTCGAACAACGAAGATGACGCTGCCGACGCTGTTAACCAATATGTAGTAGATTTTAATGCAAATAGCAATCGTGTAGCCATAAAGGGTTACCTAGCTAGTGTTAAATCTAATTTATTTGGGAGAGTAAAAGTAAATATAGATACCGATTTTGTTATTACAGTACCTATTGAATATGTGCCAAATATAAGGATGATATATGGCGATTTTGATACCTCGTCAATAAAATCTAGCGGCGTATTCGATTTTAGTTATGGCGACATGACAATATCGAACCTAGATGGTAATGACAATAAAATATCTATGAAATATGGAGATCTCAAAACTTCGTTTATTGCTGGTGGTGTAGTTGATGTAATGTATAGCGATGTCGAAATTACCGAAGCGGCATCAATAACTATGTCGGGTAAATATTCCGAAATAGCTATGTTGAGGGTTGGTTCGCTAGAGTTTAATTCTATGTACGGCGAACTTAAGGTCGAAAAGCTTACGGGTCAGTTTATTTGCGATGACTTGGGATGGACCGACATTGAGATGTATTTAGCAGCTAGCGTCTCAAAATTTAATATTGCCCAAGCTCGTTACGGCGAATTGGAAATATCGCACAGCGCTGGATTGAATTTTGTGGCTAATGTTGAAACGTCATACTCAAACGTAGATTTAGAACCCACGTATAAGATATTAAAAAGTAACAAGAGTGCATTTAAATATGATGTAGAATTTGCTAATGGAGCAGTGGGTGAAAAATCAACACCAATCGATATATCGTCTAAATACTGTGATATAGAGTTTGAAAGAG
>CAYJIL010000105.1:0-7472 GCA_964370235.1 uncultured Rikenellaceae bacterium
ACTACCCCAAAATAAAGATCGTAGGTCGTTTCCTAAGATTAGGAACACCCAATTTCTTCCACTTTTCGATGGTATTGGTCGCAATAATCTGCTCTGGCGATGTAATATCTACCGCAACACACATTTTGGTTGCTCCCGATAGGGTAGAGCATATATCATTAAACATTGCTTCGTTGCGATATGGTGTCTCAATAAATATTTGGCTAATACCTCTTGCGGCTAACCTCTCTAGATCACGTAGCGCCTTTTTTCGCTGTTCGGGCTTAACGGGTAGGTAACCCGAGAAGCTAAACTGCTGCCCATTCATACCCGATGCCATGAGCGCCATAAGTATAGACGATGGACCAACCAGTGGTATAACCTCTACATCATGCCTATGTGCTACGCTCACAAGCTCGCTACCGGGATCTGCCACACCGGGCACGCCAGCCTCAGATAGAATACCTACACTGCGCCCTTTGAGCACAGGCTCAAGCATGCGCTCTACATCTTTGGGGTTGGTGTGTTCGCTCAGTTCGCTAAATTCGGTTTCATCTATTACGATTCCGCACTTTAGCGAGCTAAGAAATCTGCGTGCCGAACGCAGATTCTCTACCACAAAATAATCGAGCGATTTTATTATCTCGACATTATAAGCAGGTGTGACATCTTGCCACGCTCTCCCCTCCGATATAGGAGTTGGTATTAGATAAACCTTGCCCTTCATTAGTATGTTGTTTCTTCCTCGTACTCTTCGTCGGTTAGAATTTCGATATCGAATAGTAGAGGGGTATAAGGGTTGATCATTGTTGTTCCTGCACTGCTTCCAATAGAGTCATAGGCCCAATCCGAAGTAGAAAGAATGATAGCTCTCTCGCCTTTTCTCATCTTTAGGATACTCTCAGACCAGCTACGAATCACACTAAGCGAATCGCTTGTAGCATCGGTACCATCGCCCGAACTTTGGTACTGAAATAGCGTATATGTGTCGTTCTCGGTTCCTCGCTTAGATGCAATAGCCACCTCTTCGTCGTTTGTGTCAAACACAAAACCATCAAGGAAATATCCCGAATAGCGAATATACACTAGCGAGTCACTGCCAATAGGCTCACCTTCGGGGTTTGGCTCAATTACCTTTAGGTAGTAACCATATTCTATTGAGTCTGCTGCCGATATGTTTAGCACCTTTTGTGCATAGCTCTCTACCTCGTTCTGCTCTGCCATCTCTGGATCCTTCACAACTTCCATTAGCTTCATGTTAATGTTAATCGAAGTATTTGGAAGAATCGTTTGCAGTTCGCCCTCAAAACCATTTGCATCAACAGATGTGCCAACAGTGCCATAACCTAGCGATGATGCAAGGTATAGCGACACTGAGTCACCTACATTAAGCATTCCAACGCCTCTAAACATTCCCTCGGTATGAGTCCATGCAGCCGAGTCATACTGTACATACTCTGGCACAAAGTGTGTAGTGTATGCAAATGTACCCAAATCGTATGCTATGGTCTTATAGTAATTCTTGTAGTATACACCATCAAGAGTTTTGGCGGTGTAGTTAACCCTTACCCAATCACCAAGACTAGGTTTAATATTACTCTCGCCAGCCTCAACTAGCTTATAGTATCCACCATCACCCATCGAGATTGTCTCTGGATGGTACTTGTTAATCCAAGCCTCTAGTGATGCTAATTCTCTATCTGTGTTGTCTGTGGTTGGGCTTTTTGCACAGCTCCCCATTGCTACTAGTCCAGCCATAAGAGCTGCGATGGATAATCTTTTCATATCTTTATTTTACAATTTTTTCTATAATTACAACCGATGCGATACTTTGGTTCTTGTCTAGTGTCGATATATATTTATCGCCATATGCTAGCTCCGATGTCATAAACAAAGTGAGAGTATCGCCTTGCATTGCACCGTTAAGCCCAATTTCGTAACCCTCAATTAGAGGAGTTGTTCCATATTTAACAGCCAAGGGCTCATAACTTAGCCCCATTAAGTCCATATTTGCCTCTGTTGCAAGGTGTTCGATATTGGTATAATATAGCGCACCAATAGTGCTCGTAAACAAATATTGGGCAAAATAAAAATACAGTGAATCACCCTCTTGCAACGATATTTGAGTCGATGGAGTTACAGGATTTACTACCTTGAATAGATCACCCTCGCGGGTATAATCAAACTTACCATTATCTAAATAACTCTCGATATTTGTTACTTGCTCGTCTATGTCCTCCTGCAATAATGTGTCACTACAACTTTGCAATGCTAAGAAAACGCATATTGATGTCAATATATTTTTTGTCATATATTATTTTTTTAGACCTAGCTTAACTAATAGTGCATCTGGCTCGGCTTTACGCCCCCTAAAGGCAACGTAATTATCCATTGCATCGCCAATTGAGCCTTTGGATAGAATGTTTGCTTTGAACGATTGAGCAACCTCTTTAGAGAAAATTCCCTCTTCTTTGAACATCGAAAAAGCATCTGCCTCAAGTACTTCGGCCCATTTATAGCTATAATAACCTGCCGAATACCCACCCGGGAAGATATGCCCCATAGCTGGAGATATTGCCATACCCTCTACAACTGGTAGAATCATGCACTCTTTTGTTGACTCTCTCTCAAATTCTATCACATCACCTTCGAAAGGCTCGGTGATAGAGTGCCATGCCATATCGTTTATTCCGAAAGTTAGCTGACGCACATTACCATATCCGCTAAGGTAGTTTTTTGACTCAACTATCTTTGTTATTAGCTCCTCGCTAATAGGCTCACCTGTTTGGTAGTGCTTTGCCCACAGTGTTAGGAACTCGCTCTCGGTTGCCCAGTTTTCCATAATTTGTGATGGTAACTCAACAAAGTCCCATGCCACGTTTGTTCCCGTAACACTTGCGTAGTTACCCTCGGCTAGTAGGCCGTGTAGAGCATGGCCAAACTCGTGCAGCATAGTTGTTACCTCATCGAATGTTAGCAGCGATGGAGTAGTGGATGTAGGCTTTGTAAAGTTACACACTACCGATACAAACGGGCGGCTCTCTTGGCCATTTGCATCACGGCTAAGCTCCCTAAACGAAGTCATCCATGCGCCCGAACGCTTGCTCTCGCGAGGGAAGAAGTCTAGGTACAACACGCCCATATAGCGACCTTTGTCGTCTGTTACCTTATATGCTGTAACATCGGGGTGATATACCTCGATATCTTGTGCTGGAGTAAATTTAAGACCATACAGTTTGTCGGTAAGTGTGAATATACCTCCCAAAACGCTCTCTAGGCTAAAGTATGGCTTTAGTTGCTCGTCATCTAGCGAGTAGCGTTGTTGCTTTAGTCGCTCTGCCCAGTATGAGAAATCCCACGGCATAAGCTCACCATCGAAACCATTGCTTGCAGCAAAATCGGCTACCTGCTTAACATCTGCTACTGCATAGCTTTTTGTAGCACTAAGCAAGCCCGATAAAAACTCATTTACTGTCTGCTTGTTTTTTGCCATGCGCTCCTCTAGTACATAGTCGGCATGTGTCGCATAACCTAGTAGATTTGCCTTTTCGAGACGAAGGTTAACAATCTCTCTCACCTTTTCACGGTTGTCATACCCACCATCAACACATCTGCTATTATATGCCTTGTACATTTGCTCACGTAGCTCACGGTTTTTGCTGTGCTGCATAAACGGAACATACGATGGTGTTTGTAGCGTGAATACCCAACCCTCTAGGCCTTTTGACGATGCTTGCTCTTTTGCAGCCTCAATGGTAGATGCCATAAGACCATCTAGCTGTGTAGAGTCTGTAATATGTAGCGTATAATCGTTTGTAGCTGCAAGCGAGTTTTGGCTAAACTCAAGTGCTAGCTGCGATAGCCTTTCGGTTACCTCTCGGTATCTCTGTTTTTTATCGCCCTCTAGTAGTGCGCCACCTCTTGTGAAACCTTTGTATGATTTCTCTAGTAGTCGCATCTGCTCGTCGGTCAAACCTAGCGACTCACGCTTGTCATAAACCGTCTTTACCCTAGCAAATAGTGTCTCGTTAAGGGCTACATCGTTGCTATACTCTGTAATTGCAGGAGTAACATCCATCGCAATTTGCTCCATCTGTGGATCGGTATCTGCTTGGTTAAGGTTGAAGAAAATGTTACTAACTTCGGTCAGTTCGCCAGCAGCTCGCTCTAGTGCCTCAATTGTGTTTTCAAAGGTAGGCTCTTGTGTCGATGATGCAATTTGATCTATGTCTGTTCTTGCTATTTTGATTGCACTCTCAAAAGCTGGTTTGTAGTGCTCAATTTCTATTTTGTCAAAGGCAGGTGTTTCTAACACACCTTTTGTGCCATCTATAAATGGATTACTTTTCATTGTCTGGTTGCTACATGAATATATTAGTTGCGTCATTGCTACTATTGCTATCGCTTTTTTCATATTTGCCCTATGTTTTTTAATCGTAGTAGCTTGCATTATCTAGATAACCGCTACTCTTTTCGTATTTAAGGTCACTTAACATTCCCGATTTCACCCTTATGGTAAAGTTCCAGCTCTTTCTAAAACCAATTGGCACCCACGAGAAGGTCATTTGCCAACAGTGTAGGTCTCGAGTAAGGTTTACGTTACCGGGAGTGAGAGCCTTTGAGGTAAAGTCATAACCGCCATTAAATGTGATACCAAATTTGCTGGTAAGGTTCACACTACCATTGAAACCCAATGTCTGGGTAACGTTTGCCGTGTGGGCTGGCTTTGAGTAGGCTAAGCTATAATTGAAGCTCAAGTTCCAAGGAACCGAGAAGTCATAGTATTTGTTGCTGAGGTATTGCTGCTGGTCAACTGCGTTAATTTGGTTTTCGGCAAAGAAACTCTGCTGTTCGGCCGTTGGTGCTGCACCCAAAGCATCGCTACCTGTTCCTCCTTCGAGACCAAAGACGCTCCTAAACGAATAACCAAACGATAGCGACATACTTGTTAGTCGTGCTAATGGGCCATCCTGCACCAAGAATCTATTATATTTTCTACCATCTTCGTCAATAGAGTAGGGGTCAAGTGTTGCCGAAAGGTTAATACCAAACGAGTTAAACAGTGTGGTACGTGCACTTAGCGAGAATGGAGCTAGGTTAAGCGAGTCGGCTAAGAAGTTATAAGACGACGATATGTTCAAGCTCTCGAATATCTTAACTTTCTTTTCGCCAAGAGTGTCGCTCCTGCTACGCACCTTCATCTCTAGGTTATTACCCAGCGAGAAACTCATCGATGCACTTTCGCCACTGCCCGGTACACCATATATACCGTTCTCATAAGGCGAATATGTAGTCATATTACCAAGCGAGTCGCTCTGTACTTGTTTGTAGTAGCCAAAGTTGTCGGCACCAAAGTTAGGCGTATAGTTCATCGAAACAGTTGGTGTTAGCACATGGCGAATGGCTTTAACTATTGGATCTTTGCCATTAAACTGCGCCATACCATATACTTTGGTAGAAAATCCTAGCGAAAAACGATAGTCATAAACCCTATTAAAACCACCAACAGTGTCGGTTACAATCTCTTGATTTGTGGCATCCCACGACTTTTCTACCTTATTAAAATACCATCTTTCGTTGTAGTTAATACTAGGCGTAAGGTTAAGGTATTTTAACACGTTCATCGATGTTGATACAGGTATCGTGTGCTGCATACCATACTGCATTTGATCGAACATTTCGCTCGAGAAAAGCTGGTCTTGCTTGGTTGTTACGCTATTTTTGAATGTACCATTATATGTGAAACCAATGTTCTCATACCAGCGTAGCTTACCCACTATATTTTTGCGTCTAAAAGGGAATATCTTGTTAACATTAAACACAAAGTTGGGTAGTGAAAGCATTACCGTAGAGTCTCGGTTGTTGGTCGACTGCTGAATGTTAGTCGAGAACGAGAATGGTGTACCAGCCCATGTTTTAGAGTAGGCAATCGACGAGTTGGTTTGTGCGCTAACATAGTCTGTAAGGCTTGTTGCGTCATATTTATTATACTGGCTCGATGTGTAGTTTACACTAGCCGAGAAAGTCGAGTTTGGTTTGAATTTAGGGTCTTGTTGGTGTGACCACGTAATGCTATAGTTCGACATATTGGTGTAGTCGGTCGAGCCTTTTTCGCCAAATATATCTTTTGAGTAGTTAAGCCCAAAGTTACCGTTATATTTATATCTCTTGCGGTAGGTCGAGTTTGCCGAACCCTCCCACGAGCCATAACTGTATATACCACCACGAACGGCCAAGTCCATATAGTCGTTTAGCACAAAGTAGTAACCACCACCACGCAGGTAAAAACCCTTTAGGTTTTCCTCGCCAAATTCGGGGATAATAACACCCGAGTTTTGCTCAGACATAACGGGGAAGAAACCAAATGGTAGCACAATTGGCAGGGGTACATCTTCTAGGTATAGGTATGATGGGCCAATAATTACCTTCTTGCCATTTTTTGAGTTAACAAGCTGTGCTTTACTCATTTTTAGGTAGAAGTGTGGGTGTTCGGCATCACATGTAGTGTAGATACCGCCACCAATATTCATTATCTCGTCGCCGATTTTCTTAATGTTTTTGCCTCGAATGTAGCCTTCGCCCTCTTGGAATACAACACCCTTAACCATCATCTTTTCGCTGTCGGTGTTATATACAACGGTGTCCATGTTGTAGGTTTGGCTACCTTGCACAACTACTGGTTGTTTGTACACACCAACGCTATCTTCTTTACCATAGGCATAGATGATGTTCTCGCCAATTTTCATCTCGATAAACTCGGCATCGATGCTGTTATCTTTGTACTTAACATTACCTTTACTAAACATTTTGATGTGGTTTTTCTTTACATCAAAAATTAGTGAGTCTTGGTTGTTGGTGAGTACTACATCGTCCAAGAACGAGGATTGTGGTGCGCTTGCTATCGAATCATTGATGGTTGTATCGGCAGCAGCTAGGTCAGTTGCTGGTATAGAGTCTGCACCATGCTGGAGCGTGGTGTCTTGCATTGCAGATAACCACTCAGTAGTGTCTGCCGCTATTACACCAGTGGCAGGTGCAAAGATTGTTGCCATAAATAGTACGATGGCAACTACTTTTACCCAATAACTTTCTATTTTGTTTTGTCTTGTAAAATTCACTCTATAACCTTTTTATTCAGCCCATAATTCACAACAAAGGGCGAATACAAACTTTAGTAATATGCTATTTCCTTTATGCAGCAATGTGAAAAAAGAAAAAGTTAACCTATATTTGCAACAAATAATCCTGCTTAACAAAGCTAGGGTTTATGGCATGCAAATTTAATCAAAAAAATTATTGTATGCACATAATCCCCACGTGATTATATTTTTTTGTGTAAAATAACTCTATAAATAAACAGTTTAGATGTTCAGATATTATACTCTATTGTCTTTTTTTGTTGCTTTTTTTGCTGTTTCTACACTTTTGGCACAAAATAGCAACACTCTCACCAAAGTAGTTATCGACCCCGGCCATGGCGGTAATCAGCCCGG
>CAYJIL010000106.1:0-7370 GCA_964370235.1 uncultured Rikenellaceae bacterium
TAACCTATTTTTAGGTATTCGATACCCTCTAAATCTTCGGCACTATACACATTACGACCATCAATTAGCACTGGCTTACTTGCCATCGAGCGGCGCACAACCTCCCATGCAGCCATTCTAAACTCTTTCCACTCGGTGACATGAAATATCACCTGTGCATCGAGCACTGCCTCATACATATCCTTTGCATACTCTACCTTATCGCCAAGCTCTAGGTGTGCCTGATCCATTGCAACGGGGTCATATACCCTAACTACGCAACCTGCATCGAGCAGAGCATCAATAAGCACTAGCGCAGGAGCTTCACGAATATCGTCGGTCTCGGGCTTAAAGGATAGCCCCCAAATAGCCACTCGCTTACCCGACACATCGCCATTATAGTGTTTACAAAACTTATCGAATAGCACTCGCTTTTGGCGATCATTCACCTCATCTACTGCCGAAAGCACAGCCATTGGGTAGCCTTGCTCTTTGGCTGTTTGAATAAGTGCCTTTACGTCCTTTGGAAAGCACGAGCCACCATAGCCACAACCGCTATACAAAAATTTATTACCTATACGGCTATCGGTACCAATTCCTTTGCGCACCATGTTTACGTCAGCACCCACAATTTCGCATAAATTGGCTATATCGTTCATAAACGAAATGCGAGTTGCAAGCATCGAGTTGGCGGCATATTTGGTCATCTCGGCCGATGGAACATCCATGAAGATAACCCTAAAGTTATTTATCTGCATAGGTTTATATAGCCTAGTCATTACCTTTTTTGCTCTCTTGCTATCTACTCCAACCACCACTCTATCGGGTTTCATAAAGTCGTTTATGGCATCGCCTTCTTTTAGGAATTCGGGGTTAGATGCTACGTCAAACTCTATGTCGAGCCCTCGTTTATCGAGCTGCTCACGTATAGCCCTCTTTACCTTGTGGCAAGTACCAACAGGAACGGTGCTCTTAACCACCACAACCATGTATTTGTTTATTTGTGAGCCTATTTGGCGTGCTACCTCTAATACATAGCTCAAATCGGCACTGCCATCCTCGCCCTGCGGTGTTCCCACGGCTATAAAGATAACTTGGGCAGCCTCAATTACATCGGATAACTGGGTGGTAAAACGCAGGCGTGATGCCTTTACGTTCTTGGCAACCAATAGGTCGAGTCTTGGCTCATAGATGGGGATTTTACCCTCTATAAGAGATTCTATTTTTGATTGGTCGACATCGACACAACTCACCGAAGCCCCAAGCTCGGCAAAACACGCTCCGCTCACTAGCCCAACATACCCCGTACCTACAACTGCAATATTCATTATTTGACTAAGTTTGTTATACTCTTTGCCCACATGTGTGTGGTAAAGATGCAAATTTAACATTTTTTGTCTATATATTACATAGACTCTTGCATGCCCATCACAAAAAAAGAAGCCTGCTCGCTATTGCGAGCACAACTTCCTTTTATGTGTATAAACCAAACTACTATCTAGCAAGCTCGAAACCAAGCATCAAACCATCGTAGTTTTTTGCCAAATTCGAAATGGTAACCAAATATTCGATTTGTGTTAAATCGGCTGCTTTTATTAGCAGATCGAGTAGTTTATCGGCATTAAAGTATATGAATAACGTATCGCCAGCCCAACTTATTTGCCCCGTTAGCTTTAGACCCTTTAATTTTTCGGTAAGATTGTATGATAGTACAATCTCTTTGGTCTCTGCATCAAGGGTATATGTACCATTTAGAGTGCGTCCCATAATTACCGAACTAAAATCATCACCATCGGTAAAAGTAAATTTGAGATTCTCGGCCGATACTCCCACCTTACCAAATACTTCGTTTAGCTTGGTATCTATTTGCGAAGATGCTGCCACGCCACCTGCCGTAGCCAACAAATCATCACCCTCTAGCCTACTTGCAAAACTCACATAGTGCCATGTGCTAGCGATTTGTGCCTTTGACAGCGGAACAACCTTGTCGGTCACTGTTCCAATTACGTCTTTTATGGCTGGAGAATTAAAAATATCTTTCCAACTTTGTGCATTAACACTTGTCGAAGAAAGAGAAAACAAAGCGCAGGCAAATGCCAATCTTACTATTTTTTGCATTGTGTGTTTAAATTAATTTATATATATCGTTTTTCGCAAAACGTGACAAATGTATGCAAAAAAGTGGAATAACTACAATGTTTTGTGCCTAAAATAGACAAAATACACGTTTTCGGCTGACGAAAAGTACAAAAAAAACAGCCTCGTTTTTGTTTTGGGAGCTAGAAATTACTATTTTGCCCTCCGCAAAGCAACTGTTTATTAAAACTAAACTATTATGAAGAGAGAATTAACGACACTAGCCACAATGGTGCTTTCGGCAAGTTTTGCCCTAGCACAAGGAGGAGCGTTTACACTACCAAATCTTCCCTACAAGACAGATGCACTAGAACCCGTCATTACACAGCAGACAATAGAGCTACACTGGGGCAAACACCTAAGGGGGTATATCAACAACCTTAATAAACTGGTGCCCGATAGCCAATACAAAGATGCCACGCTCGAAGAGATGGCAACAAATGCAACGGGTGCAATATTCAACAATGCTGCACAAACGTGGAATCATATCCTATACTTTAATACATTTTCGCCCGATGGTTCAAGAGAACCCAAAGGCAAATTGCTAAAGGCTATCGAGCGAGATTTTGGTTCGGTAGAGGAGTTTAAGAGCGAATTCCAAAAAAAGGGCGCTGCAATCTTTGGTTCGGGCTGGGTTTGGCTCTCAAAAGATAGCAAAGGTAAGCTACATATTACGGCCGAATCTAACGCAGGCAATCCTCTGGATGAAAACCTTGTTCCACTAATTGGTATCGATGTTTGGGAGCATGCCTACTATTTAGATTACCAAAATCGCCGAGCCGAACACCTCCAAAAGATTTGGGATATAGTAGATTGGAATATTGTAGAGGATAGATATTAGCACGTTTAGAACTAAAAATACCCTTAGTTTAATAAGAAACTTCTTTTTTGTATAACAAAAGTTACAATTAATACATTTTTAACGAAAAAAGTTTGCATTTTCATAAAAAAAATATGTATATTTGTAACGGAAACAAGAACAAAGACGGTTAAAATTTTAATGATCGTAAGCATCTTTGATTTTAATATTATTATCTAATAATAAATTGAAAGTTCCAAACTACACGAGGATTGTATGGAGTTACCCCAAACTAAGCTCCATATAGCGTATCTTGCCTGATTGCAGCTCTGTCTGCTCAGGCAGGATATTTTTTTTGTGGCTACTGCCCAAAATTATAAAAGAATTGTTAACTTTGGGAGAGATAATTTCCACTTGATTAACCCTAAAGACACTACTATGAACCAGAAAGAGAATCAGACAAACTACACCCCATGCAAAGAGAGATACCAAAAGCTAAAGTACGAATATGCTGGCAGAAGTGGGCTTTTACTGCCTAAGATCTCGTTGGGCCTATGGCACAATTTTGGAACACATGATAGCTTTGAAGAGGCAACCAACATGGTACATCATGCCTTTGATAGTGGTATTACACATTTTGATCTAGCAAACAATTATGGCCCACTGCCGGGTAGTGCAGAGACCAATTTTGGCAAAATTCTCAAAAACGGGCTTGCAGCCTACCGAGACGAGATAATCATATCATCAAAAGCAGGACACGATATGTGGGAGGGCCCATATGGTGTTAACTCTTCACGCAAGAACCTAATGGCTAGCGTAGACCAAAGTCTAAAGCGAATTGGGGTCGACTATCTAGATATATTCTACACACACGTATATGACGGGGTAACCCCCATCGAGGAGACCATACAAACGGTTATCGACATTGTCAAGAGCGGTAAAGCACTATATGCTGGTATTTCTAAATATCCGCCCGTTTTGGCACAGCAGGCATATGATATGCTCGAAAGAGCAGGTGTGCCTTGCCTATTGAGCCAATATAGTTATAGTATGTTCGACAGAGAGATTGAGGTGCAGAGCCTGCCACTAGCGAGCGAGAATGGTAGTGGATTCATAGCGTTTTCGCCACTAGCACAAGGAATGTTAACCGACAAATACCTTAACGGAATACCACAAAACTCGCGTGCAGCCAAAGAGAGTGGCTACTTAAAGATACATCAAGTCACACAAGAGAGAGTTGCAATGGCAAAAGAGCTACAAAAATTAGCACAAGAGCGTGGGCAAACCCTAGCACAAATGGCGCTAGCATGGACACTGCGTGACAAGCGCATGACATCGGTAATTGTTGGGGCTAGCAGTACTACACAGCTTAGCGACAACTTGGGAGCACTCGATAACCTTGCCTTTAGTAGCGAGGAGTTAGAGAGAATCGAAACGATACTAGCTCCACAAAAATAAATATACAATTATCTAGTTTAGTAATGAGAATTAATTTCAAAATTTTGGCTGCAACAGTAGCCTTGGCTAGCTTTTGGGCGGGTAAACCACCCAAAAGTGTAACCGATATTTTTGCTCCGGTGGTGGTAGGTACTCCACCATCGGATGCTTATATTGGACTTTCGTTAATGGACGATGGCGAAATACGCCACTACAACTATGGCGAACAAAAAGAGAGCGAGCTTCCGCTCTATATTTCGTCGGTAGACAGCGGCCTAACATGGAAGACCATACACCTACCACACGATATACCCTATGCCGATACTCGTTCGCCAATTAGTGGCGAGTATATACGTGCCACACATTCAAAGGATAAGGTATATATAATTCGCACCAAAGGAGGAATCGATGGCGACCGCACCATCACCAAGATAGACGACAACATTGCCATAATGCTAAAGCCACCAGTATTTGCCGATGGTGGCAAGCGTGTAATTATTGCAGGACACGGCATCGACCGCAAAGGGTGCTTCACATACGTATCTACCGATGATGGTGTAACGTGGCAAAAATCAAACCGCATTAACACCCCTCCACACCAGAGCGGTGGCCACCACCTAGGCACAAGGTGGAACCATGGTGCAGTTGAGCCAACCGTAATTGCACTATCGGATGGTAGACTATGGATGATAATGCGCACAGCACAAGATAGGCACTGGCAATCGTTCTCGACAGACGGTGGCTTAACATGGTGTGAGCCTACACCATCGCCTTTTTATGGCACAATTACCATGCCTACCCTATTTAAGTTAAAAGATGGTAGAATACTATTCTTTTGGACTAACACCACCCCACTGCCCGAGCGCAAAGAAGCAAACGGTGTGTGGGACGATGTATTCACCAACCGAGATGCTACGCACGTTGCAATTAGCGAAGACGATGGCAAGACATGGATTGGTATGCGTGAACTATACCTTAACGATGGGCGTAATCTCAAAGACCTAGCTTCATCGCAAGGAATAGACAAGAGCGTGCACCAAGCACAGGCAATACAGCTGAGCGACGATAAGGTTATGGTAGCCGTTGGGCAAAACAAGCGATATAGGAAAATATTGATTTTCGATGTCGACTGGCTATATGAGAAGGAGCGCAATACTACGCTTGACGATTTCAATGAGAATTGGTCGGCATTTAGGTATTATAAAGGTATAGTGGGACACTGTGGATATAACCGTGAACTAGCGCCCTTGCTAATTGACCACCCAGACAAAGCAGGTGCAAAGGCACTAAAGATTGGTTATACGCCCAACGATACGCTAGTGCAAGATCGTGATGGTGCATTATGGAATTTCCCAGCAGCAAAAAATGGCGAACTTAGCGTAGGGCTAAAGATGGCACAAGGGGCACAAGATGCAAATCTGATACTCACCGACCATTGGTTCAACCCCACCGACACTGTGAGCCTATACCAAGGGCAATATATCGTAAAGCTAAACCGCAAGGAGCTAAAGATAAAAGACGATAAGTGGCACACTCTACGCATAGTGTGGCAGCACAATGGCATAGCGACGCTATATGTCGACAACAAAAAAGTAGGCAAGCGAGAGCTCAACAACCCCACCCAGCATGGAGTATCATATCTTCATATTTTGGGAGGCGACAAGCCCGACAATATTGGTGTGCTGATAGATGGTGTTAGTGCAAAGGTAATGTAGTAAAAGGCTACATTGGCTTACAGTAGTGGCTATAAGCAGCTATTTTTAACAATAATTTTATATCTTTGCACCCATAAAGCAAAACATAAAACAACTATAACATGAGAACTTTTACTAAACTATTACCATTAGCTGCCCTGTTTGCACTATCATCGTGCGCAGAGCAAGCACCAGCTACTAGCGATATGACTTTTGCCGAGGCATATGAGTTTAACCCAAGGCAATATATTTGCTACCGAGCACCGGGCGAAATTAAGATTGATGGTAAGATGGACGAGAAAGAGTGGGCTGCTGCTCCGTGGACAGACTACTTTATTGATATCGAGGGCACAAGACGCACAGTTGAGCCTCGCTACAAGACTCGTGCAAAAATGATGTGGGACGATAAGTATGTATATTTTGCTGCATACCTAGAGGAGCCACACGTGTGGGCTAAGCTAACAGAGAGAGAGTCTGTAATTTTTTATGATAACGACTTTGAGATATTTTTAGATCCAAATGGTGACTCACACCACTACATGGAGTTTGAGATGAACGCATTTGCAACCGAGTGGGATCTAATGCTTACAAAGCCATATCGTGACAAAGGAAACATTGTACTTGATTCGTGGAATATTAATGGTATAAAGAGTGCTGCATGGGTAGATGGTACTATTAATAATGGTAAGGATATAGATAAAGGTTGGAGCGTAGAGATTGCGATGCCAATTGAATCTATCATCGAGGCAGACAATATTAAGCCAGCTGCTGGCGCACAATGGCGTGTTAACTTCTCACGTGTTGAGTGGTTCTCTAAGTGGGAGAATGGCGACTACAAAGTTATTCCTAACGAGCTAACTGGCAAAGAGGGAATGGGCGGCGAAGACAACTGGGTGTGGTCTCCACAAGGTGCAGTTGCTATGCACCAGCCCGAGACTTGGGGCTTTATGCAGTTCTCTGACAAGGTTGCTGGTACTGGTACCGATGCATTTGTTTGGAACAAAGACGAGGATGTGAAATGGGCACTTCGCAAGCTATACCTACGCATGAAAGAGTACGAAGGTGCAAAGAAAGAGGTTCCAACATCACTTAGCCAAATTGCTGCTAGCGATATTACGGTAGAAGGATTTAACTTCAACCCTACTCTAACAGTTACCGAAACAGGATGGGTGATCTCTAGCGATGCTATTAATGGTGCCAGAGCACACATTGCTGATGATGGTCGTACTTGGGTAGTTGCTAAGTAATTACGGTAGTACGCTTTACTACTTCTCTCACGGTTGGGCGGTAGATGGTAGTACATTTTACTACCTCCCTCACGGTTG
>CAYJIL010000107.1:0-7297 GCA_964370235.1 uncultured Rikenellaceae bacterium
GAAAAAGACGCCTCTCGTGCTCTGTCACTGCCTACTTTACTAGCAATACTAGGTTTTTTGGGGCATTGATGGATTGCCTTTGTGGTAGGTGGTGTGGTGTGGTGTGGTGTGGTGTGGTGTGGTGTGGTGTGGTGCAACAAAAAAGGCGGATAGTCATGTGATTGACTTATCCGCCTTGGTTGTGTCTATTGTATAGCCTTACTCTTTTTTGAATTTGCGAGGCTTAACCATATTTTCGGGCTTGAGGATGTTGTCTAGCTCCTCTTTGCTCATTAGATTGCGCTTAAGGACAAGGTCGTAGATGCCTGCTCCTGTCTCTAGTGCCTCTTTTGCAAGCTCTGTCGATACCTCGTAACCAAGGTATGGGTTAAGAGCTGTAACAAGACCAATGCTGTTATACACCATTGCAAGACATACGTCTCTGTTGGCTGTTATGCCGTCGATACACTTGTCACGCAGAGTGTCCATGCCGTTTACCATCATTTCGATAGACTCAAATAGGCTGTGTACGATGATAGGCTCCATTGCGTTTAGCTCTAGCTGAGCAGCCTCAACAGCAAGCGTAACCGTAAGGTCATTACCAATTACACGGAATGCAATTTGGTTTACTACCTCTGGAATAACAGGGTTAACCTTACCCGGCATGATTGTAGAACCCGGCTGCATAGCAGGTAGGTTGATTTCGTTGAAACCAGCACGTGGGCCCGATGACAAAAGGCGAAGGTCGTTCGATATTTTTGATAGCTTAACCGCTAGGCGTTTAACTGCCGAAGAGTACATGATGAATGCGCCCGTGTCAACTGTTGCCTCGATAAGGTTGCTAGCTGCTACGATTGGCATTTTTGTTATATCACGTAGGTGCTTGATACATAGTGGCGTGTAGTCTGGGTCTGAGTTGATACCCGTGCCAATTGCCGTTGCACCCATATTTACCTCCAAAAATAGCTTAACATTGTGCTCAAGGCGGTCGATCTCCTCGGTAAGAGTTGCAGCGTATGCCCCAAACTCTTGACCAAGTGTCATAGGCACAGCATCTTGTAGCTGTGTACGACCCATCTTAAGTACATCTTTAAACTCCTCTGCCTTAGCTTTGAAAGAGTCGATTAGCCACTTAAGAGATGAAAGAATCTTGTCGGTAGAGTATAGTAGCGCAATTCTAACAGCCGTTGGGTAGGCATCGTTAGTAGATTGCGACATGTTAACATGGTTGTTAGGGTGGCAATACTCATATTGACCCCTCTCATAACCCATAATCTCTAGTGCTCTGTTGGCAATAACCTCGTTGGCATTCATGTTTGTAGAAGTACCCGCTCCACCTTGAACCATGTCTACAACAAAGTGCTCGTCAAACTTACCATCCTTTACCTCGTTGCAGGCTTGAACAATAGCATCTTTGATGTTTGGCTCTAGTATGCCAAGATCATAGTTAGAAAGTGCTGCCGCCTCTTTTACCACCGCAAGTGCTTTGATAAGGTCGGGGAATAGCGAAAGGTGTACTCTTGAAATATTGAAATTCTCCATGGCACGCATTGTCTGAACGCCAAAGTAGTATTCAACAGGAACATTTTTATTTCCTATTAGGTCGTGCTCGGTGCGAGTTGCGCCCGAAAGTTTCATCTTAGTAATGTCCATAAGGCAATATTTTTAATACCTATTTGATATAACACTGTTAATATTATAGTAGCTCCTTTAGTAGTTCGCTCATTTGAGCCTGCACCTTTTGTGCCTCGTTAGCTGCCGCTTGTGCAAAGTCTTCGCCGTTAGAGGCATATAGAATTGCTCTCGACGAGTTTACTAACAAACCGCACTCTGAGTTCATACCGCTGCGAGCAACCTCCTCTAGGCTACCGCCCTGTGCTCCAACACCCGGTACAAGCAAAAAGTGGCTAGGAACGATCTCTCTAATTCCTTTTAGCATTTCGGCCTTTGTTGCACCAACTACATACATTGTATTTTCGTCGGATCCCCACTGAGAGCAAGTTTCTAGCACTAGCTCATATAGACACTTGCCCGATGCCATTTTTTGCATCTCAAAGTCTTGTGCCGATGGGTTTGATGTTAGTGCTAGCACTACTGCCCACTTGCCATCATACTTTAGGAATGAATCTACCGTGTCACGCCCCATATATGGCGAAAGTGTTACGGCATCGCACCCTGCGCCATTAAAGAACGCATCGGCATACATGTCCGATGTATTACCAATGTCGCCCCTCTTAGCATCGGCAATGATAAGTAGCTGTGGATAGTTTTCTTTTATGTACTCAACAGTTTTTGTAAACGATACCCAGCCCTTTGTACCATACGCCTCAAAAAAAGCAAGGTTTGGCTTATAGGCTACCGCAAACTCGTGAGTGGCATCGATAATTGCTTTGTTAAAAGCAAATATTGGATCCTCCTCACCCATTAGGTGCGAAGGGATTTTTTTAAGATCTGTATCTAAACCTACGCAGAGAAAGCTCTCCTTGGCTTTAATCTGCTCAAAAATCTCTTTTTTAGTCATTATAGGTCGCTCTCTTTTAGTCTTTCTGCATTCTCGGCAAATTGTAGCTTGTCGATAAACTCGTGAATATCACCATCCATTACCGATGTAAGGTTGTACATAGTAAAGTTGATGCGGTGATCTGTAACACGACCCTGTGGGTAGTTGTAAGTACGAATTTTTGCTGAGCGATCACCAGTCGAAACTAGGGTCTTGCGCTTAGATGATATTTCGTCTAGGTATTTTTGGTACTCTAGGTTGTATAGACGTGTACGTAGCTCCTCTAGTGCTTTGTCAAAGTTTTTAAGCTGTGACTTTTGGTCTTGACACTGCACTACAATTCCCGATGGAATGTGAGTAAGACGAATAGCCGAATATGTAGTGTTTACACTCTGTCCACCCGGGCCCGAAGCACAGAAAGTATCTTTTCTGATATCTTCCATCTTTAGCTCGATATCAAACTCCTCTGCCTCTGGAAGAACAGCTACCGTAGCAGCCGATGTGTGTACACGACCCTGAGTTTCGGTTTGTGGAACACGCTGTACACGGTGAACACCAGACTCATACTTGAGTGTACCATAGATGCTCTCGCCACCTGTTACCTTGAGTACAACCTCTTTGTATCCGCCCGAAGTACCTTCGCTCTCAGATGTGATTTCATATCTCCAGCCTCTCTTCTCAAAAAAGCGGATATACATACGTAGCAAATCGCCCGCAAAAATTGCAGCCTCGTCACCACCCGAGCCACCACGAATCTCGACAATAGCATTCTTTGAGTCTTGTGGGTCGGCTGGGATAAGCAATAGTTTAATTTGCTCCTCTAGCTCTGGCACACGTGGCTCAAGCTCGTCAAGCTCTTCTTTTGCCATCTCGCGCATCTCTTCGTCCTTTTCGTTAGCCAAAATATCCTTTGCCATTGCAAGGTTTCCAACTACGTTGCGATACTCATCGGCTGCTGCGATGATGGGTGTAAGCTCTTTATACTCTTTGTTTAACTGAACAAAACGTTTCATGTCTGACATGATGTCAGGCGAGGTCATATCCTCAGATATTTTCTCATATTTTGCCTTTAGCTCGTCAAGTTTAGCGAGCATGTTATTCTCTGCCATATCTAATTTATCTGTGTTAATTCTAATTAATCTACAAATGTATGGAAAATTGGCGAACGTTGCAAAAATATAGAGCCTTATTATATATTCGATACCTCTATAATATATATTATAGGTATGGCTATTTTTGATTTTTGGCTTTTAATCACTATCTTTACCCACCGAAACAATTGGTTAAATATTTCGTAGTGTTGTAAAAAATGAAACAAATCACATCAATTATAGTTGCCGCAGGAAGTGGCAAACGGATGGGAGAGCCTCTACCTAAGCAGTTTTTGGAGCTTGGCGGTAGGGCTATATTAATGCGCACAATCGAGAATATGTATAGTGCAATTGGCGAGCATCAAGTTGTTGTTGTTTTGCCTAATGACTATATTGACTATTGGCACAAATTATGCCAAGAACAAAATTTTGTAATCCCGCACCAAGTAGTTGGTGGAGGTGCCGATAGGTTTTTTTCGGTAAAAAATGGTGTCGACCTTGTTAACCAAGCTAGCCAAGTGGTGCTGGTTCACGATGGTGTACGACCATTTGTTTCGTCAGCTCTAGTAAATAGGGTGGTGGATGCTGCCATGAGCCGTGGCGCAGTAGTGCCCACTCTTGCACAAATAGACTCTATTCGTCAGTTAATGCCAAATGGTGAATCCAGCATTGTTGACCGTAGCCTATACAAAAGGGTGCAAACACCACAGGGTTTTTCGGCATCGCTGCTAAGGCTAGCCTATGAGCAACCATTCTCGCCACTTTTTACCGATGACGCATCGGTGGTAGAGTCGCTAGGCGAGAAAATATTACTAGTAGATGGAGAGGAGCAAAACATTAAGATTACAACCTCTTTTGATATGCTGATTGGTGAGACAATAATAAATAAATAGAATATGAAAAAAATTTTAACATCACTGCCGGCACAAATCATTTTTGCCCTAATTTTGGGTGGATTTGTTGGTCGGTTTATCTCTAGCGATTTGGTAGAGTATGCTCCAGTTTTAAACGGAGCAGTGTGGCTTAAGAAAGCATTCCTGAATTTGCTTCAGATGGTTATTGCGCCACTTATCTTTGCCTCTATCGTGTCGGGTGTAGCTGGTATTGGCTCTTCGGGTAACTTAGGACGCATTGCATTCAAGACCATCTCCCTAATTTTTGGAACAACACTTGTTGCCATTATCATTGGACTATTTATGGTGAATATCATTAAGCCCGGTGTTGGTATCGACCTTCAGCTAGCCTCGGCTGGTGGTGTAATGGTTGACGATTTGGTTAGCAAGCAGCAAGGTTTCGACGAAATTCTGTTGGGTGTAATACCATCCAATGTGGCGCAGAGCTTTGTGTCGGGCAATATGCTCCAAATAATTGTGTTTGCTATGCTATTTGGCTACTTCTTAACACGAGTAGCACAAGAGTACCAAGATGCAATTTTGCGTTTCTTCCAAGGGGTATTCGAGGTGATGATGAAAATAACTATGGCCGTAATTGCACTTACTCCTATTGGTATCTTTGGTATCTCGGTAGAGCAAATGGCAATAAACGATAATATTGGCGCCATCCTATCTAGTTTGGGTATGCTAATTGTAACAGTTATCGTAAGTATTTTGATTCAAGTATTTATTATACTACCTTTGCTAATGCGCTTTAGAGGTATTAAGCCCTATAAGTATATGTCGCAAATGACATTGCCACTAGTTACAGCATTTACAACAGCATCTTCGGCAGCGGCTTTGCCTTTGTCTATGGGTGCTGCAAGAGAGAAGACTGGTATATCAGATAAGATTGCAGGTTTTTGTTTCCCGCTAGGTGCAACTATTAACATGAATGGTACTGCGCTGTTTGAGTGTATTTCGGTAATATTCTTAGCACAGGCATATGGCATGGATTTGAACCTAACACAGCAAATTGTGATTGTTGCTACTTCGCTGCTTGCTGCAGTGGGTGCGGCTGGTATCCCAATGGCTGGTCTTGTGATGATGACCGTTATCTTAACGGCTGTGGGGCTTCCGCTAGAGGGTATTGGTCTTATCTTATCGGTTAATTTCATTCTTGATATGGCACGCACCGTAGCCAATGTTTGGGGTGATTGTACTATTGCAGCGATAGTTGCAAAAAGCGAAGGAGAAAAAATATCTGTCTAATTATCAATTTTTTTGATGATTATTAAAATTTATTTTCTATATTTGCACTCTGTTTTGGAATTGGGGACTTCGTAGTAGGTGTATCATACTAGGTATATCTGTGAGATCTTCAAGAGGTTAATTTAGGATTTTTAATTTTTAAACAAATATTGTATTATGACTAAGGCGGATATCGTAAACGAAATTTCTAAGAGCACGGGTGTCGAAAAAGCACAGGTTCAGCAAGTAGTTGAGGCTTTCATGGATAGTATCAAAGGTTCTCTTGTAGAGGGTGAAAACGTATACCTAAGAGGATTTGGTTCATTCATCGTAAAGAAGCGTGCACAAAAGGTAGCTCGTAACATCTCTAAGAACATAACGATGACTATTCCAGCTCACAACATTCCTGCATTTAAGCCATCTAAGAGCTTTGTAGGCGAAGTAAAAACAAAATAATTATTATACTAAACCATAGAAATCATGCCAAGCGGAAAAAAGAGAAAGAGGCATAAAATGGCTACTCACAAAAGAAAAAAGCGTCTAAGAAAGAACAGACACAAGAAGAAGTAGTCAATAATAGCTGGTGCAGGTGCGAACACGATGTGTTCGTACCTGCATTTTTTATATATATGAAGAGCTTAGTTTTTGGCTCTCTGTTCACGCTCTGTGGCGTGAGTAATCATATTCAGGTTTGTATAAAACAAATTATTATAGTTAGTTTCCAATGAAAGTGCAGGGCGCATTTATGCACGTCATATCTATCCTTTAGTGTACCTTAATCACATTCTTGGGTGATTATAGGTTCTGTAAAGTGAAAAATCGATAAAATTCTTTTTTTAGGCACACTATTTTGAATTTTAGTGTAACTTGCCTAAAATATTGAGATTACATAGGATTTGGTTTTTTTGTTGGACAACAATACATATTATTATGAAACCACTAGATCAAAAAGAGGTATTAGAGGCTCTACTTGCCATGGGCGAATCAAAGGCAAGCTATCCGTTTTATAAGAGTTTTTCGCTTGCGATAATGGCAGGTGCATTCATCTCGGTGGGTGCGTTACTATCAATTGTTGTAGGATATGGTTTTCCCGAGGCATCGCTAGGCAATCCATCTTTGCAAAAATTGCTCTCGGCAATTACCTTTCCCATTGGACTTGTTATGATAACACTTATGAGTGCCGAACTGTTCACGGGCAACAATGCTTCGTACATGGCATCTATGTGGCAGGGTAGAATATCGCCTAGTCGAGTCGCTGCCAAATGGGCAATTGTATATTTGGGCAACTTTATAGGAGCGGTAACTTTTGCATATTTTTTTGCTCATGTTTCGGGTGTTGTATCGCCAGAGCCTTGGCATAGTGCCGTTAAGGAGATTGGTCAGTTGAAATGTAATCTTGATTGGAGCACAGCATTTGTGAGAGCTGTTGGTGCCAATTGGCTAGTCTGTTTAGCTGTTTATCTAGCAATATCGGTTAGGGGTGGAGCAGCCAAATTTATAGCCTTATGGTTCCCAATCATGTGCTTTGTGGCACTAGGCTTTGAGCACTCCATTGCAAATATGTTCTTCATACCGCTTGCAATGTTTGAGGGTGCCGACATCAC
>CAYJIL010000108.1:0-7104 GCA_964370235.1 uncultured Rikenellaceae bacterium
TTTACTAGCAATACTGGGTTGATGGGTGTATTATGGTATTGCCTTGGTGATGGGTTTTTTGAGGGGGAGGGGAACTAATCTTTATTATATGCTATTCCTTTAAAAAAATTCGCTTTACTCGTCTCGATATAGATGTGTATATATCGTACTCAATTGTGCCTAGTAATTCTGCCATTGTGTCGGCACTGTTGCCATCGCCAAATATTTGAACTCTGTCGCCCGGTGATATGTGTGGTACATCGCTTACATCAACCATAGATAGATCCATGCATATATTACCGACAACTGGGCACGAGTGACCATTGATTTGGTAGTGCCAACCCAGCGATGGTAGTCGGCGATCGAGACCATCGGCATAACCAATTGCGACAACGGCAATTTTGCGCTCGCTTGTGGCTATGTAGTTACGATTATAGCTAACAGATTCGCCAGCGGCAATGCTCTTAACATCTACCACTACGCTAGTTAGTGTTGCTACCGACTCGCCATCTCTGTTGGCATATAGGCCAATGCCTAGGCGCACCATGTCAAAATGTGCATAGGAGTGGTGCAAAATAGCGGCACTATTACAAATATGCAAGGCAATGCTATCACCATTGGGTAGTGACGAGCAAATTCTATTTGCCATTTTATTAAAACAAGCTACCTGCTCACGAGTGAAATTATCTTCGGCTACGTCTTCGGCTGCTGCCAAATGCGAGAAAATAGAGACTACAGATAGTGTGTGGTTGCACACGAGCTGTTTGATGAGAACATCAATGTCGCCGCCCTTAAAGCCCAAACGATTCATTCCGCTATCTAGCTTTATGTGAACGGGATATGCCTGCTCGCCATAACGAATTGCTTCGCGCGTGAATGCATCGAGCGAATAGAGGCTATAAATTTCGGGCTCTAGCCTATTCTCTATCATTGTTGAGTAACCGCTAGGGTCGCTATTCAAAACTACGATAGGAATTTGAATACCTTTGCGGCGCAGGGCAACCCCTTCGTCGGCATAGGCAACAGCCAAATAATCTACCCCCTCACGCACCAAACGTGTAGCCACTTCGCCATTATCGCCTGCCAAACCATATGCCAATGCTTTTACCATTGCCATAACTCGCACTCCACCACCAAGGTGTGAACGATAGTAGTTAAGGTTGGCTGCCATGCGGTCGAGATTGACTTCGAGCTGTGTAGCATGCACACGTTCTTCGATTTGTAGCGACAAACGCTCAAGAGCAAAATGCCTACTACCTTTTATTAACAGAGCTACACCATAAAGTTCATCATAGGATAGCGATGTTAACAACTCCTCGCTAGTGAGGAAAAATTTTGCATTAGGCAAAAAAAGTTTTTTGAACGATGATATTCGCTCGCCAACTCCAATCACTCGACTAATATTTGCCCTTTCTAGCAACTGAGCAACTTTGCTATATAGCTGCTCATCGGCTAATTTAGAGTTATATATGTCTGAAATAACAACAACCCTCTCACGTGCTGCACTCACCGACACCAAATAGTCTAGTGCAACAGTCAATGAATCTATGTCGCTATTATAACTATCGTTGATAACTAAGCCCGAACCTCGTGTGCTTTTGAGCTCCAATCGCATTGCAACGTTCTCTAGCTTAGATAGCTTAGCCGAAAGAGAGCCAAGGAACGAAAAGTTATCAACAAAGTTATCAACACTATTGTTGAAATTATCGCCACACACCTTGTCAACATAGTACGCTGCAGCAGCTGCACCGTTCAGTAAAGCTGTGTGTGGAGTAAAATTCCTATCAATTGCAACATCCTCATTACCAACAAACAAAACAGCACCACTAGCACTATTACACAACCTTACATCGCCCAACTCAACACCAAAAGTCAATCGCCTTATTGCTGGATTTAGATAGTTATCAACAATTGACGATATGTTGATATCTTGTGCAGGGTAGATAATAGAGCTTGCTCTATGTGCCATTATCAACTTTTGTTTTGCCTTTTGTTGCCAGTTATCAAAACCACTATCGTGCGCTCTACCTAGCGAAGTAAATATTACTCTATGTGGACGAATCATTCGCTCTAGAGTTGCCATTTCGCCCTCGGTAGATATGCCTGCCTCTATTACAACATCGCCGCTGGTTGGTGCTGCCAAAAGCGACAGTGCAACACCCAATTGCGAATTATAACTGCGAGGGCTACGGTATAGCTCGCCCGAGGATAGTTGCCAAATCCACTCTTTTACGATGGTTTTGCCATTACTACCCACAACTGCTGTTACGCACCCTTTAATGTGGTTTTCTCGATAGTGGGTAGCCAACGCCTGAAGTGCCACTAGCGTATCATCTACAACCACTGCCGAACCCATCGACAACCTAAAACTATTTTCGTCGCTAATCAGAAATGCCGAAATTCCTCGATTTGCTAACTCGTCAAGGTAATCGTGACCATCTCTTTTTGCCCTAATAGCTACAAACATAGCTCCTTGTGCAAAAAACAACATGCGACTATCATACACAAAAGTTGTGACGAGCATATCGTCCCCCACAACTCTACCACCCGTTATGGTAGCTATTTCACTTAATAGGTATCTCATAGCTATAACTCATCTTCGTCACTATCGTCATCGTCACCCGAAGGTCTGTCGAGGTTAATATCCTCTTCGTGTAGACGAGAGATCTCGTTTCGAATTGTGGCAACCAACTGTGTTGGGTCGCTACAACTCATATAGTATCTTACATTATAAATATCTTGAATCACAATTAGCCCGCTCAATTTCTTGGCATATAGCCTAACTAGCCGCATGTGTATCACATCAAAAAAGTAGCCATAAAAACCCCCAAAGCCATAACTACCAGCTAGTGGCAATAGTCTACGCACTCGGTAGCGCTGTACTCGATGCACACGGCGAATGTTTTTGAGCGGTATGCGGGTAACCTCAACCACACAATGCACCTCGACAGAATCTCGGCTTACCTTAACATATTTGGGCATTGACATAACAAACAAACCAATGACAGACAGAGCTAGCGACAAGAACCAAGCATATAAATAACTACCCGAACTACTGTACGAGAGCCACAGAGTAGCAGCCACTACGACAAAGGATAGCAATACTGTCATACACTTTACATAGGGGCTATAACTATCTCTAAATTTGTGGTATGGACGCTCGCTATCTAGCACTACGCTCTGGGGCGAATGATCGCTACCAAGGTTTTGTGCACGCTCTATTTTGGGAGCAAAACGCCTACGCATCGACGAAAAGATGCTGCGACCAACACCAGTTATTCCTCTCTTTGGTAATTTTCCCATATACTATTCTCTAAAATTTGGTAGGCTCCACGCCCGCCCTCACACATTATTAAATCAAATATCGAGAGGTTAGCCACAAATGGCACAACGTCCGAAAACACTTGATAGTATTCCTCGTGCCTAAAACTAGAATTTATCTTTGGCGATATTGCATCACGCAAATCGTTACCTTGGCACGGCTCTACATATTGCGAAGACAAAGAGATGGGTATTTGCTTGCCCATCATCTCTAGTGCAAGTTTTGTTGTTTGTGTGTTAAACTCAATTAGCGATTCATATGGCTGATGGTATAACGGAGCAACCATATCTTCGTAATGGTCGAAGTATGGCGAATTGCGATACGCCGAAACTATTGCACGCCAATGATCTTTTTGCCATTTGGTTGCATACTCTATATTAACACTTGCCATAGTTTGCTTTGTACCCGATACTTTTATTATTGGTACCGATAGCGACAGTGCACCGCCCGATGTTGCAATTACCATGCGGTTGCGGTAGCTCTGTTTGCGATAGTGCTCGTGTGCATCTATCACAAAATCACCTTTGATTATGTGTGCAAAGTACTCTATATTGCCCCAATAATGCGACGAAAGTATATCCATTACTTATCCTCCTCAATTAATGCTATTAGAGCATCTACTGCACTATCTTCGCTTATGGCAGCCCCCACAGGCTCGCCTCTGCGATATAGGACTACACGCCCTTTGCCTGCTCCCACATAACCATAATCGGCATCTGCCATTTCGCCGGGACCATTCACTATACAACCCATAACAGCAATCTTTACGCCACCTAGACCACCCGTGCGCTCTTTTACTTGGCGCACCCTGCTCTGAATATCAAACAGCGTGCGGCCACATCCCGGGCACGAAATATATTCGGTATTAGATATTCGACTTGCCGAGGCTTGCAGAATAGACAGCGCTAAGCTTGACAGTTCTTCTTGGCTATGTGCTGGCGACTCTATCCACAGACCATTAGCCATGCCATCAACAAAGAACACACCTGCATCGGCAGCAGCTGCAATTGATAGCGACTCTAGCGAAGTGTGCGAGTAGCCAAATTTTAGGATAATAGGTAGCTTTACCCCTGCCGAGCGCATTGCCAAAATAGCGGCTCTCATATCGTGAACATAGCTTTGTTCTTGGCTCTCAACCACCACAACTTTGTTGTCTTGTGCTGCCAATTGCCCTAGTAGTTCATCGCTAAGAGTGGCATTAGTAACATATACTAGTGGTAGATCGTCTACACCCATATCGTGCCCCACAACAACGGGAGGTTTTGCACCGCCCACCCCTGCTACAACACTACTCTCCCATCGGTGGTGAGAGTATGGGTAGTAGTGGCTTTGGTCACGAGCAATTACTGCTGCGGCACTACCAAGCGGAGCAAAGTGCCCGATTAGCTCTTTTGCTACGGCAATTTCTCGTTCGGGCGCCTCGGTCAACGAAACACGAATCGTATCGCCCAAACCATCGGCAAGCAAAGCACCAATACCCACAGCCGAACGCACTCGCCCATCGCTACCCTCGCCTGCCTCGGTAACACCCAAGTGCAGGGGATATGCAAAACCACGCTCTCGCATTGCACTACTCAATAGCCTATATGCTCGCACCATTGTAGGGGTTGAGCTCGATTTCATCGACACAACTACATTATCAAAACCCTCGCTATGGCATATAGTCAAAAACTCTATTGCCGACACCACCATTCCCTCGGGTGTATTACCATGTTTAGATAGTACTCGTGCCGACAGCGAACCATGATTAACACCTATGCGTAGTGCAGTATTATGCTGTTTACAAATACCTAGTAGCTCGATTAGCGATGTTTTTATTTGTGCCAACTCGCTCTCATATTCGCTTTGGGTATATTCGGCTCCTTTGGCTACCGAAGTGGCAAAGTTACCCGGATTAATGCGCACTTTGTCGCACACACGTGCTGCCTCAAAAGCTGCACGAGGGTTAAAATGCACATCTGCAATTATGGGTGCAAAGTAGCCTTGCTCATTTAGCGTCTCTTTAATTTGCCCCACTCCTTTTGCCTCGGCAACCGAAGCCGCAGTAAAGCGCACCATCTGGCCACCTGCCTCGATAATGCGTATTGCCTCTTGGCTTGCCAAAGGTATATTAAGCGACGATGTAACGCCCATAGATTGTACTACAACAGGATTTGCACCTCCTATTTTAACACCCTTAATATCAACCTCTAAACTATCGTTTCTTCTAAAGGCAAATAACGAATTAGTATAATTATATTTCACTTTCTATAATTTTTTTATACCTTTACTTTTTGAATTGTCCTACCCTATTTTGGGTATTAGCAAACATTAGTTCATTTCTTACAAAGATAGGGAACTTTTTTGTTCATGCTCCACAATAAGGATAAATTTACATACTCTTTTATACTATAAAGAAATATGCAGACCAAGTTACTTGACAAAATTAACTCTCCAGAGGATCTTAAGAAGATAGCTACTAGCGATCTTACGTCTCTTTGTGCAGAGCTAAGAGAGTTCATTATCAATGAGCTGTCACAAAACCCCGGTCATCTAGGTTCAAGCCTGGGCACTGTCGAGTTATGTGTTGCACTTCACTATGTTTATAACACGCCACTCGACAATATTGTGTTCGATGTGGGGCATCAGGCATATGTTCACAAAATCATAACAGGTCGAAGAGATCGATTCCACACAAATCGCAAGAAAGGCGGCATTTGTGGTTTCCCCAAACGCTCAGAGAGCGAATATGACTGCTTTGGTGGCGGCCACTCTTCGGTATCTATTTCGGCAGCTCTAGGCATGGACGTAGCTGCCAAAATGTTGGGCGAAAAACGACACTCGGTAGCCGTTATTGGCGATGGTGCAATGAGCGGAGGACTAGCTTTTGAGGGGCTAAACAACGCTGGCGTTTCGGGCGATAACATACTTGTTATTCTCAACGATAACGAAATATCGATAGACCCTAACGTGGGTGCTCTCAAAGAGTATATGCTAGATATAACAACCTCTCGTCGATATAATATATTCAAACAAAATACAATAAAATTACTAAAGTCGACACCTCGTATTCAACGCTTTATGGCAAGAGTACAAGATGCCACAAAAAGTTATTTACTAAGAAGTGGTAATTTGTTTGAGGCTCTCAACTTTAGATATTTTGGCATAGCCGATGGCCACGATGTTAACGCAATGGTTAGGATACTGTCTGACCTCAAAAACATTAAAGGTCCCAAGATTCTACACATTAGAACCAAGAAAGGCAAAGGGTATCAGCCTGCCGAGCGCAGCCAAACAACTTGGCACGCTCCGGGAGTATATGACGCCCTTACGGGTGAGCGCAACTCCGACCCATCGCTGGTTCGCTACCAAGATGTGTTTGGGCACACGCTCCTAGAGCTAGCCAAAGCAAACCCTCGCATTGTGGGCATAACACCTGCCATGCCATCGGGCTGCTCAATGAATATTATGAGCAAGGAGCTACCCAACAGGGTATTCGATGTAGGAATTGCCGAAGGGCACGCTGTCACTTTCTCTGCCGGAATGGCTGTGGGAGGGCTAATGCCATTTTGCAACATATACTCCTCGTTTGCACAACGTGCCTATGATAATATCATACACGATGCCGTTTTGCAGGGGGTCGATTTGGTTTTGTGTCTCGACCGCAGCGGTATTGTTGGCGAAGATGGCGCAACCCACCACGGTACTTTTGACATACCATCGCTACGCACCATACCGGGCATTACCATTGCCGCACCTATGGACGAAAGCGAGCTACGTAGCCTTATGTACACGGCACAAATCCCGGGCAAGGGTACGTTCGT
>CAYJIL010000109.1:0-6957 GCA_964370235.1 uncultured Rikenellaceae bacterium
ATTGGTGGCTTTATTAAAGTAGCCAATGCTATGATAGCACAAGGTGTGGTTTAATGCCTCACTATTGCACAGAGCAGAGGGTGTTTCGAATTAAATCGATACACCCTCTTTTTGCTATTGATGTACTATGCATTAATACGATATTCATTTTACCCCTAACACTAATAATAGTTGAAATTGCGGTACTGTTAGTGGTAATTTATACAAAAAGTACTATCTTTGAGTCTTAATGTTGGGATTGATCTTGGCCTACTATTTGGTGTAATTTTGCGCCCAACTTATAACATATTGATTCAAAATGGAGTATAGAATAAAAGATGGTGCCCGTGTGGCAGTCATTGGGTATGGTAGCTGGGCAACAGCCATTATGAAGATGCTTTCGCACAACGAAAAGCGTATATATTGGCACATTACCAACCCCGAAGTCAAAGAGCACCTTTTGACAAAGAAAACAAACCCCAAATATCTTTCGGATGTTCACTTCAACATCTCGCACCTTAGCATATCACCAAACATTAACCACGTTGTATCTAAGGCAGATATTATAATTTTGGCTACGCCATCGGCATTCCTAGAGAAGGTGCTTGCCCCTCTAAAAAGCTCGCTTAAAGATAAGTTTGTGGTAACAGCCATCAAGGGCATTATCCCGGGCGATTACCTCACAATTGCTGAGTATATAAACCAAAAGTATGACCTACCGTTTGACCAAATAGGTGTATTTACTGGCCCATGCCATGCCGAGGAGGTGGCACTTGAGCGTCTTTCATACCTAAACGTGGTGTGTAAAGACAACGAAAATGGCGAAATTGTAGCATCAAAGCTGGCGACACCATATGTCAACATAAACATAATGAACGACATATATGGCACCGAGTATAGTGCTGTTATGAAAAACATTTATGCCATATGTGCAGGTATATGCTATTCGCTGGGCTATGGCGATAACTTTTTGTCGGTTCTCATTGCAAATGCAGCCAACGAGATAGACGAGTTTTTGAACAAGAGCTATCCTAGCGAGCGCACAACCAATAGCTCGGCATACATTGGCGATTTGTTGGTGACTTGTTATTCGCAATTTAGCCGCAACCGCACCTTTGGTCTCATGATTGGCAAGGGGTATTCGGTTAAGTCGGCACAAATGGAGATGAACATGGTTGCAGAGGGCTACTACGCAGCTGCCTGCATACACCAAATTGCCCAAGACAAGTCAATCTCGATTCCCATTGCCGAGGCTGTGTATCAAATACTTTACAAAGGAGCAAATGCTCGAATCATAATTCGTAATTTAACAAAACAATTAAAATAATATATCATAAACTATGAAATCTATCAAACTTTCAACAGACAAACTAGCACCAGTAGTATCACAAGATCAATTGCGTGCACTTGCTCCACTTATGCAGGAGTGTAACGCTCTTTTGCACAATGGCAATGGCGAGGGTGCAGACTTTTTGGGTTGGGTTAACCTACCATCGTCTATCACACAGGAGTCGCTAGAAGACATTAAGGCAACTGCCCTAAAGCTACGCCAAATATCGGAGATTATCATCGTAGTTGGTATTGGTGGTTCATACCTAGGTGCAAAGGCTGTAATGGATGCTATGGCAGGCCACTTCGACCACATTACACCAGGCAACAAAAAGCCTATCGTGGTTTTTGCTGGACAAAACATAAGCGAAGATTATCTATCGGACCTTATCGCTATAACAAAGGGTCGTGACTTCTCAACTATCGTAATATCTAAGTCGGGTACTACTACTGAGCCTGCAATTGCTTTTAGAATTATTAAAGAAGAGATAGAGAGAAGATATGGCAAAAAAGAGGCAGCACAAAGAATCGTAGCAGTTACAGACGCTAGTCGTGGTGCACTTCGCACACTTGCCAATAGCGAAGGCTACAAGAGTTTTGTAATTCCAGATAATATTGGTGGTCGCTTCTCGGTTCTAACTCCTGTGGGTTTGCTACCATTGGCGGCAGCTGGCGTAGATATTGATAAGCTAGTTGAGGGAGCACGTGACATGGAGTCTGAGTGTGCATCAAACGACTTTGAAGAGAACATTGCAATGCAGTATGCAGCAGCACGTTATGCACTTTATAGCAAGGGTAAAAAGATAGAGATTCTTGCATCATATGAGCCTAAGCTACTTTATATTTCGGAGTGGTGGAAGCAGCTATATGGCGAGAGCGAGGGTAAAGACGGCAAGGGTATCTTCCCTGCAAGTGTTACTCTCTCTGCCGATCTACACTCTATGGGGCAATATATTCAGCAGGGTGAGCGCACACTGTTTGAGACTGTAATTTCTATTGCAAAACCAGATGCTCACATCGAGATTAAGGCAGACGAGGCAGATCTTGACGGCCTAAATTTCCTAACGGGCAAGCGTGTACACCAAATCAACCACATGGCACAAATGGGTACTATGCTAGCACACGTAGATGGTGGTGTACCAAACATACTAGTTGAGATGGAATCAATTACCGAGTATAACATTGGTTCGCTACTATATTTCTTTGAGAAGGCTTGTGGTATGAGTGGTTATGCTTTGGGTGTAAATCCGTTTGACCAACCGGGTGTCGAGGACTACAAAAAGAACATGTTTGCTCTTATGGGTAAGCCTGGTTTTGAGGCTATGACAGCACAGCTACAAGAGCGTCTTAACAAATAAACTACATTTCACTATCCAACACTTAAATACTATACTATGAAAAAAGAGCTTCTAACTCTTGCCTCGCTATCTAGCTTATCGCTAATGGCGGGGCAAGAACAAAAGCCCAATATCATTCTATTTTTGGTAGACGATATGGGCTGGCAAGATACTAGCGTACCATTTTATAGCGACACAACAATGTGGAATCGCAACTTTCACACTCCAGCAATGGAGCAGCTTGCGAGCCAAGGAATGAAGTTTACTAACGCCTATGCATCATCAATAAGCTCGCCGACAAGGGTGAGCCTATTTACTGGTGTAAATGCTATGAGCCATGGTGTTACAAACTGGACACTTCGCCACAATCAGTCAACTGATGGCAATAACAAGACACTTAGCTTTACGGGCTGGAACGTGAATGGCCTATCGCCACAAGCGGGCATAGATAGCACCTATCATGCCACACCTCTTGCCCAAATCCTAAAGGACAATGGCTATGCAACGTTTATTGTGGGTAAGGGTCACTTTGGGGCAATATCTACTCCGGGCGAAGAGCCTTTGAACCTTGGTTTCGACCGCAACGTGGCTTCACATGCAGCTGGTGGCTTGGGTAGTTATTTGGGTACCAAAAACTTTGGAGGTATTGGTAGCGACCCAGTATGGGCAGTACCAGGGCTAGAGAAGTATCATGGGCAAGATATATTTATATCGGAGGCGCTCACTCTTGAGGCTAAAGAGCTTATGGACGAGGCAATCGAGGAGCATAAACCATTCTTTTTGTATATGTCGCACTATGCGGTGCACATTCCCTTTGATGCCGACAAGCGCTTCTACCAAAAATACAAGGACAGAGGGCTAGAGGAGACCGAGGCTCGCTATGCGTCAATTGTTGAGGGTATGGACAAAAGCTTGGGCGATTTGATGGAGTATGTCAAAGAGCGAGGAATTGCCGATAATACCATCATCATATTTATGTCGGACAATGGTGGATTTAGTGCAAACCCAAGAACACCAACCTTTAATGGTGCTCGCAAGAATTATCCTCTGCGTTCGGGCAAGGGTTCTTTGTACGAGGGTGGTATTCGTGAGCCAATGATAGTATATATGCCAGGGGTAACCAAGGCAGCTAGTGTTAGTGATTCTCGTGTTATAATCGAAGATTTCTTCCCTACTATTTTGGATATGGCAGAGGTTAAAAAACCTCAAACCATCCAAAAAGTCGAGGGTAAGAGCTTTATGGCAGCACTAGAGGGCAAGAAGATTAACAAAGGTAGAGCATTCTATTGGCACTTCCCAAATGACTGGGGCACACGTGACGATGAGACTGGTCGCCCAAGTAGCGCCATAATGCTAGATGGCATGAAGCTAATACACTACTGGGAGGATGGCACAAACGAGCTATTCAACATTAACGACGACATAGGCGAAAACAACAACCTAATTAACTCCTCGCCACAGTATGACAAGATAGCCCAAAAGCTAGCTCGCATACTGAGCGATGAACTACGCAAAAATGGTGCTTCGGTACCAAAATTCAAGGATAGCGGCAAGCAATGCCCATATCCAGATCAAACACTGTAACGATTTATTTTTTTAACATGATACCTTCACCATTCTCTGGTCCATTATATGTGATGGCTAAACCAGCAGGTGCACTATGTAACCTTGCTTGTGACTATTGCTACTATCTCGAAAAGAGCGACTTATATAGCGACTGCAACCGTGATCGCCATATTATGAGCGATGAACTTCTCGAACGATACATTAAGCAATATATACAGTCACAGACATCGCGTGATGTAATGTTCACTTGGCACGGGGGCGAGGCGCTTTTGCGCCCAATCTCGTTTTACAAAAAAGCCATCGAACTACAAAAAATATATGGCGTAGGTTACAATATCGACAACTCGATACAAACCAACGGCATACTCATAAACGATGAATGGTGCAAGTTCTTTAGAGCAAATAATTTCTTGGTTGGCGTATCGCTTGATGGACCTGCACACATGCACAATCGCTACCGCAAAACCAAAGGGGGCTTTAACAGCTTTAACAAGGTGATGCGTGGCGTTGAGCTAATGAAAAAACATGGCGTACAGTGGAATGCCATGGCTGCCATTAACGACTACAATAGCCAATATCCAGTAGAGTTTTATCGTTTCTTTAAGGAGATTGGCAGCCAATTTATTCAATTTACGCCTGTTGTCGAGCGCATTACATCGGGTAAGCTAGCATCACTTGCCAGCAATGGCGAAATAGAGCTAGCTCCATTCTCGGTAACTCCCAAGCAGTGGGGTAAATTTATGTGTGCCATATTTGATGAGTGGCTAAAGGGCGATGTGGGCAAGTACTACATTCAACTATTTGACTCGACACTTGCCAATTGGGTAGGGCAGCCTCCGGGTGTGTGCTCGCTAGCAAAAAGATGTGGGCATGCTACGGTAATGGAGTTTAATGGCGATGTTTACTCGTGTGACCACTTTGTTTTTGATGAGTATAAGCTAGGTAACATCTTCTCTCGTTCGCTGCTAGATATGGCGTATTCGACTCAGCAAGCCGAGTTTGGCGATGCCAAGGAGCTGTCGCTACCAAAGCAGTGCCAAGAGTGTAACTACAAGTTTGCTTGTAATGGTGAGTGCCCCAAAAATCGCTTTGCTTTTACCAAAGATGGCGAAGGTGGCCTAAACTACTTGTGCGAGGGCTATTACCAGTTCTTTAACCATGCAGCACCATACATGGACTTTATGAAGCGTGAGCTCCTAATGCAGCGACCGCCAGCTAATGTAATGAAGTTTAAACCAAATACAAATTTATAAATTGCAGATTATGGGCTTGGGGATGAAGGTAGACAATCGAGAGCTTGGAGTTTGTTTTAGTGGAGGGGCTGCTTTGGGCTTTGCACACTTGGGGGTGATACGTGCCTTCGAGGAGCTAGGCATAAGCCCCAGAATGATTTCGGGAGCTAGTATGGGAGCTATTATTGGCTCCCTATACTCCTTTGGGCATAGCTATGAAGATATGCTTTGTATAATCGAGGATTATAAGTTCTACAAGCTATTCAATGTCGTTAGCCCCAACCTAAAGCTACTTCAGGGGTTTTCGTCGCACGAGAACATTGAAGAGATGCTCATAAACACCATCCCACACAATAGCTTTGAGAAACTAAGGCGAAAATTCTTTTTGAGCGTTACCGATATAATGAAGCCCTCTTGGGAGATTATAGATAGTGGCGAGCTCATTAAATATATTCTAGCCTCAATGTCTATACCTTTGCTATTTGAGCCCAAATTAGTAGATGGCAGGTATTTGGTCGATGGGGGAGTAATGAATAACCTACCGGTCGAGCCACTCAAAGAGAACAACTGCTTTATTATTGGTATCGACGTTCAAAGCACCTTTGCATCTAGCGAAAAGCTAACATCTGCGCTTATGGCTAAACGCTACTATGGTGCTATGATGGTAGAGATTCAGCGGCCACGAGTTGCAAAGTGCGATATATATATCGATTTTCCCGAGCTAGAATCCTACGACTTATATGATTTTTCGCTTTTTGAGCAGATAATCGAGATAGGGTACAGGCGAGCAATCGAAGTGCTGACAGCATCGCCACACTTCAAGCAAGGCTAGCTAGTGCGCCTCATACCAAGCATTAGCCCCACAATCGACACAACTATTCCTGCAATTTGCACAGGCAATAGTGCATCGCCCATTAACATAAATGCACCAAAGGCAGTGACAGCAGGGCACAAATTATTAATCATAGATGCCCGACTAACACCCAAAACTTTTATTCCATGGCTATATAGGTTATATGCCACAGCCGAACACAGCACACCAAGCGACAGAAGAGGGTAAATAACATCTACTGTTAAAGGTAGTGCAAGTAGTTCGTCCTTTTTTGAAAACAGCACTATTGGCAAAAAAAACATGAATGCCACCGTGTGAATATATGCTGTTACCGTATAGGGGCTATATTTACTAACTAGTCTTTTGGTTAAGAATACAAATGTTATAGAACACATTGCGGCCAAAATCCCCATTACAATACCATAGGAGCTACCCATTAACGAAACGTCGCTACCACCAAGCGATAGCATAAATACGCCCACTATCGATATAATTATACCCATAATAACTGCCCATGAAGGACGCTTGCGACTTGTTATCGACGATATGCTAGCAACCACCAAAGGAACTTGCGCCATTATTAACGATATTAGGGTAGGCGAACTTTGTTTTATGCTCTCCATTTCGAATAAGAAATATAGGAACGGCTGAATGGTGGCAAGTAGTAGCAGTTCTATATAGT
>CAYJIL010000110.1:0-6935 GCA_964370235.1 uncultured Rikenellaceae bacterium
AATTAATTCGAAGCAGCCTCTTTTGTGAGAAATTTGTATCAAAATTCAGTTTTGGAGCTTCGTGATGAGCATAAAACGGAGCGTACTGGAGTACGTGAGTATTTATGCGATTCAGGAAGTGACAAAAATGTTTTTGAGACAGTTTCTTTGTTATTTATGTACAAATGCTAAAACGTATGGTTACTTTTGGCCAGCACTCATAGAGTATGGTGCATTTTCGCCCACAAATTTACGGCGTTTGTTAGGCTTAGACCCCATCTCATAATTAATTTCGCCACCAGCCATTACATCGCTATATGTTATATAGCCCTTGGTATATGGCTTGCCATTTAGTGTCATCGATTGAACATATCTATTCTCATCGCTCACCTCTGGGGCTTTAATCTCTAGAAACTTGCCTCCACCTACATCTATTTTCATGTATGGTAGATATGGTGCACCCAGCACATACTCATCGGAGCCTGGGCACACAGGATAGAATCCCATTGCCGAGAAGATATACCATGCCGACATCTGCCCACAATCATCGTTTCCACACAAGCCCTCAATCTCATCCTTGTACATGCGGTTCATTATCTCACGCACCCAATATTGTGTTTTCCATGGTTGCGAAGTCCACATATACAAATATGGTACATGGTGGCTTGGCTCGTTACCATGCACATAATTACCCATAAGACCCTCACGAGTAACATCTTCGGTGTGTGCAAAGAACTCATCGGGCAGGTGCATAGTAAATATTGAGTCGAGCCTGTTAACAAACACTTTCTCGCCACCCATTACATTCATTAGCCCTACTACATCGTGTGGCACATAAAACGAATAGTTCCACGAATTACCCTCGATAAAGCCTTCGCCATGTGTGTTTAGCAGGTTGGGATTATCCTTAAATTTGCCATCAGCAAGGCGACCCATTGCAAAATTTGAACGAGGATCGAACACATTGCGCCAAGAGCCTGCACGCTCTTTATACTCCTTTGCCAAAGACTCGTTACCACACTTTAGTGCCGAATTATATATTACCCAATCATCATAGGCATACTCTAGGGTAATTGACGAACCATTGCTGTTCTTGTCAAAAGGCACATAACCTAGCTGAACATAGTCGCCAATATTATCGTAGTATTCGACATTGGCACTTGCATCCATTGCTTGCAGTGCGGCATCATTATCTTTAACCAACCCACGCACAAGAGCATCGCCCACTGCCGACACGCCGTGATAGCCAATCATACACCAGTTTTCGTTACCCATATGCGACCAAATAGGTAGTGCCGAATGCACACTTTGTGACTGGTGTGCTAGCATCGATGCCACCATATCGCCATTACGCTCGGGTGCTATTATGTTGAGTAGCGGATGTAGTGCACGATAGGTATCCCATAGCGAAAAGACTGTGTAGTTGGTAAAGTCGTCGGCTTTGTGTATTTGGTGATCGATACCACGATATTGTCTGTCGGTATCCATATATACCGATGGATTTATCATTGTGTGGTATAGCGATGTGTATAGCATATTTAGCTGAGAAGGCTCGCCCTCTGCATCGATAACATCTAGTTCTGCTGCCCAATTTGCTTTTGTTTGTGATAGAACATCATCAAAACTACGACCACCAACCTCGGCCTCTAGGTTTGCCACTGCACCTTGGGTGCTCACTGCCGATAGCGCAACCTTAACCTCTAGTGGCTCGCTAGAGGGCGAGAAGCAAAAATAGCTAACTATCTTGCGACCACCTATCTCGGGGAATTGCTTTACTTTGTCGAACTTGCGCCAAAATCCTTTATACTTTGCTTTGTCTTTGTCCTCGAAACCATAGTCCAAAATTGGACGTGAGAACTCTACTGCAAAGTATGTATAGTTGGTGCGTGCCCAGCCATTAGTTATGCGATAACCTGTTAGGAGTCTATCGTTTTCGACTCTGAGGTTTGCCCACAAAACTTTGCCATCGTAATTATATATTCCGTGAATTAGATCTAGAATTATTTGTTGCTCTTGGTCTTGTGGGAAGCTATACTTGTGTACTCCCACTCGCTGTGTAGCTGTTAGTTCTGCCTTTATGTTGTAGTCATCTAGCAAAACGCTATAATAACCGGGCTGTGACACTTCGTTTTGGTGTGAGAACCTAGAACGATAACCGCTATCGGGCATCTGCTCGGTACCCGGGTTTAGGCGTAGCTGCCCTGTGGTTGGCATAACGAGAATATCTCCCAAGTCTGAGTGACCCGTGCCACTAAAGTGTGTGTGGCTAAATCCTACGATTGTAGAATCGTCATACTGATAGCCCGCACAATATTTATATACATCGGGTACATATTTTCCGTCAATGTTTTGGGGGATAGTGTCGGTATCGGGACTAAGCTGCACAATACCAAATGGTGCACAAGCACCGGGGAATGTGTGCCCCATATTTCCAGTACCAATCATTGGATTGACGTGGCTACTAGGGCTTTGCCCAAATAGCGAACTGCAAGCCATAGCTAGTAGCATGGTTGTAGTTGCGGTTTTAAATCTCATCTTCATCTATTATTTTTAACTTATTATTTAGTAGCATTTACAAATATATTCAACTAAAGAGCTATTCACAAAAATACTAAATTTGTTTTATAATAGCTACTTAACACTAAATTTATCTATGTATGCGTTTACTAAATAGTTACAACGAATATATTAGTAGCTGTGGTTCTTATAGATTAGGAGCACTACCTGCCATACTGCTTTAAAAGCATAATCGACACGCCTGCTTTGATTATATTTTATTATCTTTGTATAAATAAGCTAAACTCATTGTATGTTTTTTTTAAAAAATAAGAAGTTAATAGATAAAGGATTCTTTAGGGGATTTACCGATGTACATTCGCACATTTTACCATGTGTAGATGATGGTTCAAAGAGCCTTGAGGAGTCGCTCGAAATATTAGATCGGTATGAGCACATGGGCATCGAGAGGGTTATATTTACACCCCATATTATGGAAGAGTACCCCAACAACAGCTCACAATCTCTTAGGGCTACATTCGAGCAATTCAAAACTAGCTACAACGGCAATGTTAAACTATCTCTGGCAGCTGAGTATATGCTCGATGCCAAGTTTAACCAACACCTAGCTAGCGGCGATATGTTAACTTTGTGGGATAATAATTTGCTAGTCGAGTGCTCTTATATTTCGCCACCGGTGGGGCTTTGGGATATGATATATAACATGTCGGCAAGTGGTTATCAAGCCGTGCTGGCACACCCCGAGAGGTATAAATTTTTGGATGACGAAGATTTTCGCATACTCAGTAGCATGGGAGTAAAGTACCAAGTTAACCTACTATCGCTAACTGGGTATTATGGCGGAATGGCAAAAGATAAAGCCCAAAAAATTATTGATAATGGCGAGTGCTTTGCCATTGGTACCGACATACACAAAATATCGACCATTGCCAAATGGATTGAACCAATGCGCCTCCCCAAAAAAAGCATTAATACCTTGCTAGATATAAAGTCTTGTATGTCACAACAATTTAAAGACTAGTCGTTTTTGCCCTTGGTTGCAGCCATATTTGCAATGGGGTGATAACGCTCGATGCTCTCTCTAAGGTGTGAGCTATCGAGGTGTGTGTATATATCGGTGGTGGTTATACTCTCGTGGCCTAGCATAAGTTGCACTAGGCGAATATCGGCACCTCCCACAACAAGATGCGTAGCAAAGGTGTGTCGTAAGGTATGTGGGCTGATGGTTTTGGTTATACCTGCCTTTAGGGCCAATTCTTTGACAATAATAAACACCATAACCCTCGAAAGTTTGGTACCTGTGCGCCCAATAAACAAATGGTCTTCGTCTCTTGAGCGAGTGTACTGCCCACGCCTAAAATCCATATATACCTTTAGCTTTGATATGGCATAGTCGCTAATGGGAACCAAACGCTGCTTATCGCCCTTTCCTATAACTCGAATATAATTTTCCTCAAAAAACAGATCGCTCATACGCAACGATATAAGCTCGCTCACTCGTAGCCCACAACTATACATTAGCTCGATGATGGCTCGATTGCGATGCCCCATCGGCTGCGATAGGTCAATTGCCGACACCATTGCCGAGAGTTCATCTACGCTCAAATGCTGTGGTAGCTTGCGAGTGCTTTTGGGTGTTTGTATAAGCTCGGTGGGTAGCGATTCTATTTTATCGTATAGGTATAGATAGTTATAAAAGCTCTTTACTCCGCTAATAATGCGAGCTTGTGAGCTTTTGCTTGTGCCTGCATCATATAGCTTTACAGCAAATTGGCTTACATCACTATGCTTAACAAGCAGTAAATCAACACTATTATCTCTATCGAGAAGAAAAGCCACAAATTGATTAATATCTCTCATATATGCCTCGATGCTATTGAGGCTCATTCGCTTCTCTAGCAGCAGGTAGCTTTTATATTCGTTCAAGTGTTCTTTAAGCCTATTCATACCAAAGATATTTGCAATAATTTTGTGATGTGCGATTATATTTCCCTATATTTTGGTTACCTTTGTTAGTGATAACCATCTGCAAAATTAATAATTTGAAGATATAATGAAGCTAAATCTGACTAACTTATTGTTAAAAGCAACACCATTAGTAGTTGCTACTACCCTATCTCTCTCTGCACTAGCACAAAATAGCGAAAGTAGCGAGTTATATAAATTCCTAAAATCACAAGACGATATTGTTGGCGTTGAGCCCATCAAGAATGGCCCTTTTGCACAAAAATATCTTGTCACAATTAGCCAACCCGTAGACTACAAGAGCGACAAAGGTGTGTTTAATCAACGTTTTGTTGTGGGACACATAAACAAAGACTCTATAAATGTAATGGTAACCGAGGGTTACGTTGGCGATTACTCTCTTCGTGAGAACTATCGTGAAGAGATATCTAAAAAGCTAAATACCAACATGATATTTGTTGAGCATCGCTATTTTAGTGGCTCGGTACCACAGCCTCGTGACTGGGAGTATATGAGCGGTTATAATGCTGCCAACGACCTACACCGCATTAATAGCCTTATGAAAAAGTTTTATGGGCAACAGCGTTGGCTTGCAACAGGTATTAGCAAAGGTGGCCAAAACTCTATCATCTATCGCACATACTTCCCCGATGATGTAGATGTTACCGTGCCATATGTAGCACCTATCTGCTTTGGCGTTGAGGACGGCAGGCACGAGCCTTTCTTGCGTGAGGTGGCAACCAAAAAAGATCGCAAGAAGATATTAGAATATCAGCGTGCTATCCTATCAAAGCGTAGCGAAATCATTCCTATGATGGAAGAGTATGCAAAAAAGCACAATCACACATACAAGGCAGACATAAACACCATTCTAGACTATTGTGTGCTAGAAATGCCATTTTCGACATGGCAGTGGTGCAACGATATAGACGATATTCCATCTAAAGATAGCTCGGCAAAGGAGCTTTTCGACTATCTAGTAAGATATTCGGGCCCCGAATACTTTATCGTTAGCCCAACATCACCGTTCTTTGTGCAAGCAGCAAAAGAGCTAGGCTACTACGGCTATGAGACAGCACCGCTAAAAGACCTTTTACACATAAAGAGCAGTAAGGGTTATTTGGCAGATTTGTTTCTTGACGATACAACCAAAGATATAGCATTTGACAAGACACTAGCACTCGATATCGAAGCATTCCTTGAGAGCCAAGATGAAAAAATGATATTTATTTATGGCGAATATGACCCTTGGAGCGCAGCTAGAGCAAAGGATAACTACTTTAAAGACAAGGATAATATGATATTGATGATTGAGGACGAAGGCAGCCACAAGGCTCGCATCTCTACTCTTTCGTCGTCGCAAGAGCGAAGAGTATGGAAAACATTAAGTAATTGGTTAAAAAGAGAGTAACATGAACTATATTGAATATAGCATCGATTGTAGTGCCGAGCAGGGCGAAATATATGTAGCATTTTTGGCAGATTTGGGTTTCGATAGTTTTACCTATACAGAGCCACAACAGCTGTGTTATATACTAGACACCGAGCACGAGCAAAACAAACAAGCAATCAAAGATTATTTGGCTAGCGAGGCAGTAGAATATACTGTGAGCGATGTCGAAACCAAGAATTGGAACAAAGAGTGGGAGTCTAATTTTGAGGCTATCACAGTTGGCGATAGATTGTGTGTGAGAGCACCGTTCCACCCACAAAGCCAGTGTGAGCAAGAGATTATTATCATGCCTAAAATGTCATTTGGGACAGGGCACCACGCTACTACATACCAAATGCTAGAGGCAATACTAGATGGTAATTTCGAGGGGCGCACAGTGCTTGATATGGGTTGTGGGTCGGCAATACTTGCTATATTGGCAGCAAGCAAAGGCGCAAAGAGCGTTGTGGGTATCGACATAGACGATTGGGCAGTCGAGAACTCTATCGAGAATGTTGCCGATAATGGTTATAGCGACTCAGTTAGCATTACGTTAGGCGATGCAGCTGCAATTGCAACTAGCAAATTCGATGTCGTTTTAGCAAACATCAACCGCAATATTCTACTTAGGGATATGCCTATTTACAAAAACGCAACAAACCCCGGAGGTGAGCTATATGTGAGCGGTTTTCTAGAGATTGATGCAAAAGCGATTCTCGATTGTGCAGAGTCGTTGGGTTATGATTTAATGGCTAAAAGCGAAAAAGATGGCTGGATGGTTATGAAGTTTGCTTTGGTAAAATAGTAGTGCTCTATAAAGCAGATAATATTTTATAACTATCTCGGGGGCATGTGCTATGCATGGCTGTTTTGGGGGATATAAGATAATTATTTGGCTTATAAATTTTGAGGGTGTCACGATTTGGTTCGTGATACCCTCTTTTTTGTGTATAGTTTTTTGTGCATTAAGTGTGTGATGGGTCGATAGTGGTTTATTTAGTGTTTGGGGTTACTTATTCTTTGCTGCTCCCTGCGGTCGCTT
>CAYJIL010000111.1:0-6835 GCA_964370235.1 uncultured Rikenellaceae bacterium
TGACCGCCCAACCGTGAGGAAAGTAGTAAAGTGTACTGCCACTGACCGTCACAACCGTGAGGGAGGTAATAAAGTATATTACCTAACAACAATCTCATCAACAAACACCCAAGTTGCAGCGCCTGCACTTGAATGCCATTTAGGATTAACCATTACATTATCTGCACGTAGGCGAATATAACGCACTTGTGTAGGAGCATCAAACTTCTTTTCTAGTGTCTCGACACCCTTACCATAAGTACCAGCTGGATGAACATAATCCCATAGGAATACTTGCTCAAAAGTCTTGCCATCTGTCGAAATCTCATAAGTCACTTTTGATGGCTTGTGCACCCAATCCTTAAGATCGTATAACCACGATGTAGAGATAGAGTTAATCTCGGTAGCCGACCCTAGGTCAAGCACCATATCTACATTACGCTTTTCGAAACCTTGCCACTTACCCATAAGACCGTTTGTCATTGCAAAGTCGCCACCACCAGAGTGCTTATCAGAGTATGCAATATCGTATGCTACTTTGCGACCTAGAGCCTTGTGGAAGTTGATCGACTCACTAGCGATCATACCACGAGAACCATCGGGGCGGAACATAACAGCCTTAACTGTACAATCTGAATTGATCTCTTGTGTGCCATCAAAAACTTTAGACTCTTTTGTAGGCTCGCTACCATCCATCGTATAATATACATTACCCTCAACTTCGCTAAACAGATCTAGTAGAACTTTACCCGTTGCATCATCTGGAGTAACATTAATTCTAACGCTATAACTTGGCGCACCATGCACAATACCATCAAAGTCTAGGTACTTTAGGTTATCGTTCAATCTAACATAAAAATCGTCCCAGTTTTTAAGCTCTGCTGCTGTCCAAGCCACCTCTGCCATAGCTATCGAACGAGGATAGTTTTTGTACATTACAAGCTCATATGTAGGAGTGTTCTCGGTCCACTGGCACGCTTGTACACCAATAATGTTATTGTGGTACTTTGCATCTAGCTCCTTTGGAATTGGGTCGTAGCTATACACATCATATAGCGAGTGCACAGGCAGACCCTCGGGGTGCTTAGTTACCGTATTATATGACTGAGGGAAACTCACATAACAAGGAGTACCCGGTGTCATAATTACTTTGTTGCCAAGCTCGGCAGCCTCGATTCCGGGAGTAATACCACGCCATGCCATAACGGTAGCCGTAGGTGATAAACCACCCTCCATAATCTCGTCCCAACCAATAATCTCTTTGCCACGAGAGTTCACAAACTTCTCGATGCGAGAGATAAAGTAGCTTTGTAGCTCGTACTCGTCTTTTAGACCTTCGGCCTTGATTCTCTTTTGGCAGTTAGGACATCTCTTCCAGTTGTTCTTGGGAGCTTCGTCACCACCAATATGTACATACTTAGATGGGAATAGCACCATAACTTCGTCTAGTACATCCTCTAGAAACTTGAACGTAGTCTCTTTGCCTGCACAGTAGACACCATCGGATACTCCACCATTACCACCACGGTTCCATACCTCTAGCTTCTCGTTAGGGAAACAGTATAGGTGTGGGTACGAAGTTAGCGATGCTAGCGAGTGACCCGGAATTTCAATCTCTGGGATTACCTCGACCTGACGCAAGCGAGCATACTCAACCACCTCTTTAACCTCTTCTTGTGTGTAGTAACCACCATACTTTGAACCATCATCGGTATTGTAACCTAGCTCTTGATTCTCGGCAAAACCAACCGATTTGCGCCAAGCACCAACTTCTGTCAAAAGAGGATATTTTTTGATCTCGATTCTCCAGCCTTGATCTTCGGTCAAGTGCCAGTGAAACTTGTTTAACTTATATACAGACATAAGGTCGATGAACTTCATAACCTCTTCTTTTGTAAAGAAGTGGCGACCTACGTCTAGGTGAAGACCTCTCCACTCAAGACGTGGCGAGTCTTCGATTAGCACATATGATAGCTCTACTGGGCTTGTACCAGCAGGCTCAATCATTTGGCTTAGCGACTGAATACCGTAAAAAATACCTGCCTCGCTAGGAGCTTCAATCAAAACACCATCGCCATTGACAGTAAGAGTATATGACTCGGGATTAGCCGAGCTATTCTCTACGATGGCTAGAGTAATATCGCCTTTGCCAGAGGTGTGCTCTAGCTCGATTGCGCTATATTTTTTGACCATGATTGACGCTAGCGATGCTATTTCGCCTAGGCGCTCAGACGATGAGTCATAAGCAATGGTAGCACCACTCTTAAGGGTGTAATGCCCACTGCTCTGCTCCATCTTTAGGGGTTTAGGTATAATTGCTAGGCTCTGTGGCTCACTCTTGTTACAAGAGCTAAACACAGAAACTGCAACTACCATTAAAGAGTAAAGTAATTTTCTCATAATGGGAAATGTAGTTAGATTTGTAATAGTCTTAAAAAATGGGCTGCCCCATAGAGGCAGCCCATAACAATATTTTGAGTTGCTAAACTACTAATTATTCAGCAATTACAACTACTGTTTGGCCAGTTGCAACAGTGTCGCCATTAGCAGCGTAGATGCCAACAACAGTACCCGAGATAGGTGCTTCGATGCTGTTTTCCATCTTCATTGCCTCTAGAACTAGAATCTCGCTACCTGCAGCTACCTTATCACCAACTTTAACGTTGATAGAAAGGATAGTACCCGGAAGTGGAGAATCTACTCTGAAACCAGCAGCGATCTCAACCACAGCAGCAGGCTTAGCAGCAGGTGCTGGAGCAGCCTCGCTCTTAGGAGCAGCAGCAGCCTTAGCAGCTTGCTCAGCCTCATAACGAGCCTTCTTAGTTTTTGTAAGGAAATCCTTAGCAACTAGAGGGAATAGCTCAAGAAGAAGAACTTCTTTCTCGTTCTCTGCTAGCTTAACGCCACCACATCCTTCGATTTCTGGGTTTGGCTGCATTTTGTATTTTGAAGTATCGTAAGGAACCTCGTTACGCACACCTGCAATCTTAAGACGGAACTCTGGGTCGATCTCTACTGGAGTCTTACCGTAGTCACCTCTTACTAGACCAACGAATTGGTTAGATGTGTTAGAGTACATTGGCTTACCGTTACGAATATCAAGAGCACAGTTTACCGCTTGAGCACCAACAATTTGGCTAGTTGGAGTTACAAGTGGAGGTAGACCAGCATCCAAACGCACTTGAGGAATCAAAAGCATAGCCTTCTCTAGGATATCCTCTGCCTTAAGCTGCTTAAGCTGAGCAACCATGTTTGTGTACATACCACCTGGGATCTCGGCAGCCTTAACAAGCTCGTTAGGAGCTGGGAAGTTAAAGTGAGCCTCAATCTTGTGACAAGCAGCGATAAGAGCCTCTTCGTTAGAAGATTTAAGAGCTGCAACTGCGTTGTCCATCTCTGCCTCGATGTGAGCAGGAATAGTATCTGTTAGTGGGTTGAACGGATTTGGGAACTGACCAACAGCATCGAAAGCAGCAAGCTCCTTACGAATGTTGATAAGCTCTGCATTAATCTTAGCAACTGCCTCCATGTTGATATCAAGCTCGAAATCCATCTTCTTAGAGAAAGCATAGATAAGCTCAATAGCAGGAGCAGCAGGACCACCTGCAAAGTTCCAGATGTTAGTGTCAACTACGTCTGCACCAGCGTGAATAGCCGAAAGCACAGATGCAAGACCATAACCAGGAGTACAGTGTGTATGGAAGTCGATTGGAATAGATACGTTTTGCTTAAGCAAAGTTACAAGTGTAGCCACACGCTTTGGTGGAATAAGACCACTCATATCCTTGATAGTAATCATGTCTGCACCAAGAGCTGCCATTTGCTTTGCTTTGTCAACAAAGTAAGCATCAGTAAAGATTGCCTTTGGAAGTGGCTTACCTTTTAGCATAGCCTTAAGACGCTCCATGAATGTGAACGAAGGATCGATAGTGTAGCAAATTGCACAGTCTGCAATACCGCCATACTTCTTAACGTACTTGATAGTAGATTTAACGTTCTCTACATCGTTAAGAGCATCGAAGATACGCATGATACCTAGACCCGACTCTATTGAGTTGCGGCAGAAACCATCAATAATCTCGTCTGTGTATGGTGCATAACCAAATAGGTTACGACCTCTCGAAAGTGCAGTAAGCTTAGATACATTACCTACAACTGCCTTAACTTTCTCAAGACGATCCCATGGGTTCTCGCCAAGATAACGCATTACTGAGTCTGGAACTGCTCCACCCCATACTTCCATTGCGAAGAAGTTAGCATCTTTGTAGAATTCAAGAACACGATCGATTTGGCCTTGATTCATACGAGTTGCGAAAGATGACTGCTGACCATCTCTAAGCGTCAAATCTCTGATTAAAAGTTTTCTTGCCATAATTTATTATTATTATTAAATTCAAAAATCTCTATTTTTCAGCAATCAAAGTTAATAATTATTTTTATCATCTCACAAATAAAATGCAAATAATTAGATATTTAAATGCTAGTAAGCAGATAATTAGCTAGTTTTCTGTTATTTAACTAACAGAAGATTTTTTAATGTTATTCTTTTCACAATAACCGCACACAAAACTTACGATTCATTACACAATACTAGCAAAATTGCAAGAAACTCAAATTATAGCAAGCAGATAATTTACATTTAGTAAAATACCTAGCAAAATTTTGTCTTGTATTTTCTAGATGTTTTGGCAAAAAACAAAAGAATTATGAAAATCGAGCTAGCAATCAAAAGCCGTTTTTACTCACGCATCGACTCTAGTGCTAGGGCCAATTGGTCGGGACACGAGGTCTCTTTTGTGCGGCAGCGAATACCTTTTAACGAGGCAATGGTTTGCGATACATCACGCCCCTTTACAAGCGATGCAATACCTTGAAGGTTACCGTGACATCCACCCACAAACTCTACGCTATTTATAGTATCTCCATCTAAAGAGATACTTATCTCTTGACAACAAACACCCTTGGGGTTGTATGAAATTGTTTTTGACATTTAGTATGTTTTGATATGTTGTTATGATGATGCTCCTTTGCCACTTTGCGGCAAAAGAGCCACAAAGATATGGTATCTTTTTTAGATATTGTAGATAAAACCAAAAAAGTTGGCTATCTTTGCGCTATCTTTAAATTTTATAATTGATGATAACTGTTTCAAATCTAGAGGTACAATTTGGCAAGCGTGTTCTTTTCAAAGATGTAAACCTCAAATTCACACCGGGCAACTGCTATGGTGTCATTGGCGCAAATGGCGCAGGTAAATCTACACTTCTAAAGGTTCTTGCGGGCGAGATTGACCCATCTAAGGGAAATGTTACTTTTGGCCCGGGCGAGAGGCTATCGGTACTTAAGCAGGATCACTTTGCTCATGACCATTGCACAGTTTTGGATACTGTAATGATGGGACACACAGTTTTGTGGGATATCATGCAGCAAAAAATCGAGATATACTCAAAAGAGGACTTTACCGAAGAGGATGGTATCAAAGCGGGCGACCTAGAAGAGAAGTTTGCCGAGCTAGAGGGCTGGAATGCCGAAAGCGATGCAGCCAACCTACTTAGTGGCCTTGGTATTAAAGAGTCTCTTCACTATGAGATGATGTCAAACATGAACCCAAAAGACAAGGTTCGTGTTCTGCTTGCACAAGCACTGTTTGGTAAGCCAGACAATCTACTACTAGATGAGCCTACCAACGACCTTGACCTTAAGACAATTATGTGGCTAGAGAACTACCTAGCAAACTATGAGAACACTGTTCTTGTAGTATCACACGACCGTCACTTCTTGGACTCGGTTTCGACACACACCATCGATATTGATTACAGCGACATTAACATGTTTGCAGGTAACTATAGCTTCTGGTATGAGTCGAGCCAGCTAGCTGCACGCCAAGCTGCACAGCAAAACAAAAAGGCCGAGGAGAAGAAAAAGGAGCTTATGGAGTTTATTGCTCGCTTTAGTGCAAACGTTGCAAAGAGTAAGCAAACGACCTCTCGTAAGAAAATGATTGAGAAGCTAAACATCGAGGAGATTAAGCCTTCGATGCGTAAATATCCGGGAATTATCTTCCAAATGGAGCGTGAGCCGGGGACAAAAATTCTTGCAGTCAACAACCTATCAAAAGAGGTTGATGGCGAGACTCTATTCTCTAACGTATCGTTCACAGTAGAAAAGGGCGACAAGGTAGCTATCATTTCACGTGAGCCACGTGCTGTGACTGCTCTGCTTGACATGATTGCAAACCACCAAGACCTAGAAGAGGGAATGGTTGAGTGGGGTGTGACAATTAGTCACTCATACCTACCATTCAACAACCACGACTACTTTAACAATAGCCTTACTATTGTAGATTGGTTGACACAATACTCTCCAGATACTTCGGAGATGTTTGTTCGTGGTTACCTTGGTAAGATGCTATTTAGCGGCGACGAAATTTATAAGCGTGTAGAGGTGCTTTCGGGTGGCGAGAAGATGCGTTGTATGATCTCTAAGATGATGATACAAAACCCAAATATGCTAATTCTTGACTCTCCTACCAACCACCTTGACCTAGAGTCTATACAGGCATTCAACAATAGCCTTATTAGCTACAAGGGTATTATCGTAATGAGCTCACATGACCACGAGTTTATTAACACGGTAGCAAACCGCATTATCGAAATCACGCCTAACGGCATGGTTGACAAGTATATGGAGTATGATGATTATATCCTAGACGAGAAGATACAAGCTCGCCTAGACGAGCTATACTCAAAGTAGCATACACCGTACTAGCACAAAAAGAAACTGTCTCAAAAACATTTTTGGCACTTCCTGAATCGCATAAATACTCACGTACTCCAGTACGCTCCGTTTTATGCTC
>CAYJIL010000112.1:0-6824 GCA_964370235.1 uncultured Rikenellaceae bacterium
CACTGCTCGTTTTACTAGCATTACTAGCTTGGTGGGGGTATATTGTCTTTGCCTTGGTGGTAGTGGAGGTATTGGTATTGTGTTTTATTTTGATAATCAAAAAAGGCTGCCTAAAATCACAAAGTGATTAAGGACAGCCTTTTATATAAGAGTTTTGTATTAAATTATCTTACCGAGAATTTATAAGATATATACTGAGTATATGTTTCGCCCTCACGTAGAATTGGCGATGGGAACTCAGGCTTATTAATTGCATCGGGGAAGTTTTGACACTCAAGTGCAACACCTGCGTGTGCATAGTAGTCACGCCCCTGCTTGTCTTTTGAACTATCGTCTAGCCAATTTGCAGTGTAGATTTGAACACCCGGCTGTGTAGATGCTATCTCTAGCAAAATACCACTCTTGGGGCTGTAAAGTTCGGCAACTGGCGAAACTTTATCTTTTTCATATCCATCAACTGCCCAGCAGTGGTCATAACCATGACCTATGCGTAGAGCCTCAAAATCTGCCTTTATATCGGCTCCAATAGCCTTAGCCGACACAAAGTCCATAGGTGTGCCTGCCACATCGGCAAACTCGCCCGTAGGAATTTGTGTAGAGTCTGTTGGCAACCACTTAGCAGCATATAGCTTTAGTTCGTGGTCGAGAATATCGCCTTCGCCCTCGCCAGCTAGGTTAAAGTAACTGTGGTTGGTAAGGTTAACAATAGTAGCCGAATCGGTTGCTGCAAACATAGCAATCTCGACTTTGTTATCGTCGGTAAAGTCATATGCAACTTCGCAACCAAGCTCACCCGGATAGCCCTCTTCGCCTGCCACCGAAGTGTAGCTAAAGACTACCCTATCACCCTCGACTCTTGTCGTCCAAACACGATTTGCAAAACCGCTAGGCCCGCCGTGTAGGTGGTTAGGCATATTGTTACACACTAGCTTGTAATCTTGACCATCGAGCGTAAAACGACCTCTTGCAATACGATTTGCAAAACGACCAACGCTCTTACCCATTGCAGGGCCGTCGTTGTAGTAATCTTCGTGGAAACGATAACCTAGGGCTACATCGCACATTTTACCATTGCGATCTGCCACTTCGATGCCCACGATAGCTGCACCAATGTTAATTAGCTTTAGCTTAGAGGCTACACTATTTGTCATAGTGTAGAGAATAATAGCTTCTCCCTCAGCAGAGAAACCCAAGATCTCTTGTTCGATATTCATAGCTATATAAAGTTTAGATTAGTCTTTGCTAAATTAGTTCCAAAGGTTTAGAGGATACTTACCCGAAGCAATTAGCTTCATAAGTTTCTCTACAACAAGAGGTCTGTCCTCTTTGTATGTTACACCAAACCACTGAGCCTCGCTCGATAGAACACGTAGTGACGCCTCGCCAGAGTTGATTAGGATGTTAGTAACAAAAGGAATATAGAATTCGCTCTTAAGAGCAGAACCGTTTTCTTTTAGGAAATCAACAAAAATATCGTTGCTTCTCTCAAAATAGTCTGGTGTAAATCCAAACATGTTCATAGATACGATGTCTTTGTCAGAAAGTGGGTGGAACTCGCCAGCTTCGTCTTTGAAAGCAATACCGCCATCAATTTTTTCGATGTGTGTGCGCTCAACCATGTCTGTTAGGTTGCCCTCGGCATCAACACCACAAATACCTCTTGATACAGAACCAAAGTCCGATAGAGTGTTACCCAAGTGGTAACCTACCATTGCATACTTGCCCTTGCTACCATCTAGTGTTACTAGGTAATCAGCAATTGTTTTGTACGCCTCGCTACCATAAAAATCGTCGGCATTGATTACTGCAAATGGCTCGGCAATAACATCGGCAGCCATCATTACAGCGTGGTTTGTACCCCATGGTTTCTCACGACCCTCTGGCAAAGAAAAACCTGCTGGTAGCTTATCAAGCTCTTGGAATACGTACTCAACTTCAATTTTTGAGCCAAAACGCTTGGCGTTAAATACCTCTTGAAATTCTTTTGCAAAAGATTGGCGAATAACAAATACTACCTTACCAAATCCTGCTCTAATTGCATCATAGATTGAGTAATCTAGAATAGCTTCGCCATTTGGGCCAATACCATCCATTTGTTTAAGTGAACCATAACGAGAGCCCATGCCCGCTGCTAGAATAAGAAGTGTTGGTTTCATAATAGAATATTCAATTTAAAATTAAGTTATTAACAAAAAAATGCACGAGTGAAAACACATAAATAATCACCCACACACAGGAAACAAATATAGCTATTTTCCGTTAAATATCTAAGGTTATCTATTATTTACGCCATTTTAGTAAAATAATAGATAAAGTTTATATACTTTTGTAGGTAGATTAGCCAAGTGCTGTAATTGAGTATTTGGCATTCGTAATTTTGTAAACTAATGGCTAAGAATTTTTTAAGAATAGTTATAGGCAATTTTAGAACAAAATATAGGATTAGCTTCCGCCGCCCCCACGACAACAAAGAGGAGTGGTATATTTTTGTTTCGCCACTTAGGCTAATGTTAGCGTTTTTTTCGCTAGCAACAATTCTATTTACACTAGGGGTGCTGCTTATAACCTATACACCAATGCTAGATATGATACCGGGTTACCCGGGTGGTCGATCGAGGGATATTTTGCTAGCAAACGTACAAAAGCTAGACTCTATCGAAAGGCAAATCGAGCTTTGGAACAAATATCAAGAAAACATTACACTCATAATGGACGGCAAGAGCCCCATGCCAGTGGGAGAGGATAGCCACAACGACTCTATTAGCGAAAACATACCGCTAGCCACAGCATCGCATGAGGACTCTATATTTAGGGCACATAGCCAAGAACTGCTGGCAGCCAAAGACCCCGACCTTACCAGAGAGAGAGCCAAATATGAGCTCTATACTCCCGTGCAAGGCGTTGTAACAAAATCGTTCGACATTACAAGTGGCGAATATGGAGTTAGGGTTTCGGCAGCAACACAAAGCGAAGTAGTGAGTGCAAGCGATGGAGTGATTGTGCTAGAGAGCTGGTCGCCGCAAGATGGTAATGTTATAGCTATTCAGCATGGAGGTAACCTAATATCGGTTTACAAAAACTTGGCTCGTGTGCTAAAGCACCGTGGCGATGTAGTTATGGGTGGCGAAGTAATTGGCTACACCGGAGGCGACGACCAAACAAATAGCGACAAAGAAGAGGTAGTAATAGAGGTGTGGGATAGCGGTAGTGCTACCGATCCTCAAAAATATATGCTATTTTAGTCTTTAACTTACACAACAATGAAACAGAACAAAATAGCTATTCTAGGCTCAACGGGCTCTATTGGAGTTCAAACACTAGAGGTAATTGAGGCTAACAAAGAGATATTTGAGGTGGTAACACTCACTGCCAACAGCAGCTGGGAGCTACTTGCCGAGCAAGCACGTCGTTTCAACCCCGACAGTGTGGTAATTGCAAACGAAGATTATTACACTCAGCTCAAAGATGCCCTAAGCGACACAGACGTTAAGGTGTATGCAGGAGCCGAGGCGCTAGGCATGGTAGTATCGTTACCATCGGTTGACACAGTAGTGTCGGCTATGGTGGGCTATGCAGGGCTTGCGCCTACTGTTGAGGCACTCAAAGCATCAAAGCGAGTAGCACTTGCAAACAAAGAGACACTAGTGGTGGCTGGCGAAATTGTAATGGAGCTATCAAAAAAGCACCGTGCACCGCTATTACCAGTAGATTCTGAACACTCGGCAATATTCCAATGCTTGGTGGGCGAGAGAGCCGACATCGAAAAAATTATACTTACTGCATCGGGTGGCCCATTTCGTGGATACACTCTCGAGCAACTAAATAATGTAACCATCGAAGATGCCTTGCGCCACCCTAGCTGGGTGATGGGGCGCAAAATCACTATCGACTCGGCTACGCTCATGAACAAGGGCTTAGAGGTGATAGAGGCAGGCTGGTTGTTTGAGCTAACAGCAGATCAAATAGATGTAGTTGTGCACCCCGGTTCGCTAATACACTCTATGGTGCAATTTAGCGATGGTGCTATCAAGGCACAAATGGGTATGCCATCTATGAAGCTACCAATACAATATGCAATGACATTCCCACAAAGAATGGCAATGCCACAAGAGCCTAGGCTCGATTTGCTATCATCAAAAATGGAGTTTCATAGCCCCGACCTAGAGGCATTTCCTGCGCTAAGGCTAGCGTACGATGCAATGAGGGTGGGAGCTAGTGCACCTGCTGTTTTGAACGGTGCAAACGAAATAGCAGTAGAGAGATTCTTGTCGGGCGAAATCAAATTTACCGACATCCCCAAGATTGTAGAGAGTGCTCTAGAGAATATTCCGTTAATTACAAAGCCAACGCTAGAGGAGTATAAGCAAATTGACGCACAGGTGCGTGGCTATGCACAAAACTTTAGGTGTTAATGGTTACGATTGATGATATTCTAGCCATATCAACTGCCGATGAGCAGAGTAGGCTGGCTCTAGAGGTTTTTAGGATGCAAGCACAAAATGTTGCACCATACAAAGAGTATCTTGGTTTGATTGGGGTAGACCCTATCAGTGTTAAGCATGCCGACGATATACCCTACCTGCCAATAGCACTATTCAAAAGCCACAAGATTTTGATGGGCGATAGCTATGAGCATATATTCACAAGCTCGGGCACTAGTTCACAGCAAACAAGTAGCCACTATGTAAAGAGCCTTGAGGTATATCGCAAATCGTTTATGAGCTCATTTGCTCAATTTTGTTTTGACCCCAAAGAGGCACAAATATTTGCACTACTGCCGGGTTATCTCGAACGAGAGGGCAGCTCGCTCATATATATGATTAAGGAGCTAATTGCTGCTGGTAGCGGTGGTGGGTTCTATTTATATGACTATGACAAACTACGAGCCGATATTGCAGCTAGGGACACTAGCAAAAAATTACTTTTATTTGGCGTTACATTCGCACTGCTCGATATGGTCGAGAATGGTGGCCTAAGGCTACAAAGTGGCGATATAGTGATGGAGACAGGCGGCATGAAAGGACGCAGGCGAGAACTACCAAGAGAAGAGCTACACAAGATTTTGTGCGATGGCTTTGGGGTAGATCAAATAGCATCGGAGTACGGAATGTGCGAATGCCTTTCACAAGCATATTCAATGGGCGAGGGGGTGTTTACCTGCCCTGCATGGATGAAGATTTCGTTGCGTGACACACAAAACCCTTTTGCCAAAGCAAATGGCCGTGGAGCGGTGAATATCATGGATTTAGCAAACCTATATTCGTGCTCGTTTTTGCAGAGTGACGATGTAGCAACAATGCTACCAAACGGAGATTTTCGCATCGAAGGACGCCTAGATGGTAGCGATATTAGGGGTTGTAACCTATTAGTATCTAACATATAAACAACATAAAACTAACAAAATGACACTAATTAAATCTATTTCAGGAATACGTGGAACAATTGGTGGTAAGGTTGGCGATAACCTTACTCCAATTGATCTAGTAAAGTTTTCTGCAGCCTACGCTTCTTGGCTTAAAGAGGAGTGTGGTGGCAAGCAGGTTAAAATTGTACTTGGACGTGATGCTCGCATTTCGGGCCCAATGGCTAGTTCTCTAGTAGAGGGAACGCTAATGTCGGTTGGTGCAGATGTTATTAACATCGACCTTGCAACTACTCCAACAGTAGAGATGGCTGTTACTGGTTTTGAGGCTGACGGAGGTATTATCCTTACAGCTAGCCACAACCCAAAGCAGTGGAACGCACTCAAGCTACTAAATGGTAAAGGCGAGTTCTTGAACGACTCTCAAGGCAAAAAAATTCTTGAGATTGCAGAGGCAGAGAGCTTTGAATTTGTAGATGTAGATTCGCTAGGTTCGGTTACTAAGAGTAGCTATGACCAGCAACACATCGACGCAGTTTTGGCACTAGATACAGTAGATGTTGAGGCAGTTAAGGCAGCAGGTTTTAAAGTTGCACTTGATGCTGTTAACTCGGTAGGTGGTACAATTATTCCTGAGCTTCTAAAGCAAATGGGAGTAGAAGTAGTCGAACTATATTGCACACCAAACGGCCAATTCCCACACAACCCAGAACCACTAAAAGAGAATCTTACAGAGATTATGGCTCTAGTTCCGCAGGCGGGTGCCGATCTTGGCTTTGTAGTTGACCCCGATGTTGACCGTCTAGCTATTATCACCGAAAAAGGCGATATGTTTGGCGAGGAGTACACACTTGTAGCTGTTGCAGACTATCTGCTAGGGCTTGCAGGCGGCGGCAACACTGTTTCTAACATGAGCTCTTCTCGTGCACTTAGCGATATTACAGCCAAGCATGGCGGTAGTTACAGTGCATCGGCCGTAGGCGAGGTAAACGTTGTTGCAATGATGAAAGAGACTGGCGCACTTATTGGTGGCGAGGGCAACGGAGGAATCATCTACCCAGAGCTACACTACGGACGTGATGCACTTGTGGGTGTTGCACTATTCCTTACACAACTTGCAAAGAGCGGTATGAGTTGCAGCCAGCTTAGAGCAACATATCCAGAATATGTTATCTCTAAGAACAAGATTGAGCTAACAGCAGATACCGATGTTGATGCAATTCTAGTAGCAGTTAAGGAGCGTTACTCAAACGAGAGAATCAACGATATTGACGGTGTTAAGATTGACTTTGCAGATGGTTGGGTACACCTTCGCAAAAGCAACACAGAGCCAATTATTCGCATTTATAGCGAGAGCGAGAGCGCAGAGCGTGCCGACGCAATGGCAGAGTCTATCAAAGAAGTTATAGCTAGCCTATAAAGACTATAAGCCATAAACAAAGAATCTCCCCCAAAGAGCCAT
>CAYJIL010000113.1:0-6680 GCA_964370235.1 uncultured Rikenellaceae bacterium
GCATTGGCAATAGTTATGGTGATAGTCGTTCACGCCTGCGAATTTTTTTATATTGGCACTCGTAAGTTTACAAATGACGAAATATTTTGGGCAAATTTTATAGATAGTGCTTTGCGTATTTCGGTACCACTATTTGTAATGGTATCGAGCTATTTGCTGGTTCCTGTGAGCGACGAAATGGAGGTGTTTTATAAAAAACGTCTACCTAAAATACTAATTCCATTTGCTATATGGTCGGCGCTATATGCAAGCCTACCTGCACTATGGGGGGCATTTGCTCAAGATCAAATAGTGACAAAACTACTCAAAATTCCATATATGTTCAACGATGGACACCTGTGGTATATCTATATGTTTGTGGGGGTTATACTCTTTATGCCAATTATCACTCCGTGGGTAAAATCGGCAACTAAACGACAACTCCAAATTTTTATAGGCCTATGGTTTGTAGCTTCGTTCCACCATTTTATAAAATATTTTGCAGACACTAACGAGTGGATTAGCATATTTGGAGAGTGTAAGTGGAACGAATTCTCTACATTTTGGAATTTCTCGGGGTATATGGGTTATGTTGTGCTAGCCTATTATATTCGCACACACATTAATTGGTCTACAACCAAGAGTGTGGTAGTTGGTGCTACATGCTTTGTAGTGGGCTGGGTGGTTGCTTTTTTGTGGTTTAAGAATTTTTATCACACTGGCGATCTATATCTATATGAGATTGCATGGCGCTTTTGTTCGCCCAATGTGATATTGGCTACATTTGGTTTTTTTGTTATAGCAAAGCAATTGGGTGGTAAGCTACACAATGGGGTAGTTGTTGAGCTTTCAAAATCGGCATACGGAATATATTTATGCCATATTCTGATTTTGAATACCATAAATGAGCATTTAAATTTTATATCAAGCACACCTCTCAAAATAGTTCTTTACTCTATTTTGTGTATCCTTGGCTCATACCTTGTTGTCAAGATTCTATCTCTGCTCCCAAAGGGGAAATACCTTAGCGGAAGATAAATAACTTGTTTTGTAAAGAGAGGCATTACACAAGGTTTTATATGTTTTAAACAAACAACAGCGCGCGGCTTTTGGGTGGTCTAAAAAGATGTTTTTTGAGCTTTTTTACCCTCTTTTGACCGCAAAATATGGTATTTATGGTTAATTTCATTAATTTTGTAGTGTTTGGTTAATGCTTTATTTTATAAGCGAGCGATTGGTCGGTAGTTATGTAGTTTAAAAAAAGACTATTTAATTATTAGTTTATAAATGTGGCATTTTGGTAATTGTTACACGTGGCCTATGGCTTGAGTTGTTGCATATTGCCATAAGCATTACTTCTAAGCGAGTAGTGCTGTAATAGATTATGGAGGTGAGTTGACTCTTTAATCGCTAGAAATTTAAATAAGGATAGGTATGAGGAAATGGATAGTACTATTAGCACTGTTTGCAGTGGCTTGCTCAAAAGCAGAGAAAGCCACCGAAACACCATATGTGCCAAGTGATGAGGCTATCGGTTTTGTGTCACAAAATAATTTGAATCAAGCAGCAACAAAAGGAGATATTGTTGGATCAGAAGGTTTTGCAAATGGAGATGCGTTTGGTGTATTTGCCTTTTTACTCACCGATGGCGAGTGGAATGCCCCAAGCGAAACACCCAATTTTATGTATAATCAAAGTGTGGTTCTAGATAATAGTTCGGGCACCGATTTATGGAAATATTCACCAGTTAAATATTGGTCTAATAACTCGCTACACCGAATTAAATTCTTTGCATATTATCCACATAGTGCCCCCTCGGCCGATAACGGAATAGTGCTGAGCCCAAATAATCAGGCAGGTTACCCAACGGTGCAGTTTACACCAAATAGCAACGTGAGTCATCAGGTCGATTTCATGGCAGCTACAACTAGCTCGTTGCAAAAACCAGCTAGTGTTACCGATTTTGTAACCCTAGATTTTAACCACCAGTTAACACAAGTTATATTCTCGGCCAAAGTGAATGGGCCCAAGGAGAGCATCACTAATGTACAAATCACACAAATTGTTTTTGAGGGATCTAAACAATTCGATGGTGCATATACCGTGGATGGTTTTGAGTGGGGTAGTACAGCTTCATCTAGTGAAGATATATATACAATTAGTGGAGCCGAGCAGTTAAAGCAAGATTTAACTCTTGATACCACAACTTATACCGAGCTTGTAACAGAGGCTGGGACAATGATGCTCATACCCCAAAAATTTACCCAAAACCAAGTTGTAATCACCATTACCTATGAGGTAATAACTATTGATGGTGCTACAACAACGCATACACAAGCCATTGAAGTGCCAGAGCACGAGTTTTTTAAAGGTAAACGAATGGTTTATCAATTCACCATTGACCTAATGGATGAATATTATATAAAGCTAGATGCTGTGAGCGAGGAGCTGTGGAGCGACAAGGAGATAGAGCTTGAGTTGGACGAAATGTTTTTTAACCTCACTGGCAATACACGAGCCTATAATTGGGTTGATAACACTACCGATACCGAGAGGCTAACTATCGGCATCGAATACGACACAAACTTGCCAAGTGATGCCATCACCGTAACTAAGGAGCTGACATCGTCGCTAGGTGTGATATCAATCGACCCCGACAAGTCGATGATATATTACACTAGGCCAACTGTGCGAGATATTGTTACCGATAGACTAAAAGTAGTGCTCGACTTTGGTGGAGTAACTAGGACTCTATATATTGATATTGTAATAAAAGATGTGCTCATAGAGTTCACTATAACAGTAGAACCTTGGGATGACCAAGAGGTTGATGTTGAAAGTAGTGTATTTGAGTTCTCTATTGTAGTTGAGCCTTGGAGTGGACAAGACATAGAGGTTGTATCGTAAAAAAAGAAGTATAGATATGAAAAGAATAATTTTAGGGATATTTGCTCTAAACCTATTGTTGGTAGGCTGTCACAAAGACGATAGTGTGGTAGTGGAGTTACCCTCAGATGATAACACAATTGGCTTTAACACCAAAGGAGTAGTGCTAGATAACGATAATGTTGTCGATATGACCATGCTGTGTTACCAGACAGGTGTCGACGACTTTAATGCTACCTCGTCGCTGCCTAACCATATGTATTTGGCAAAGGTATCTACAACAATAGAGGGAGGAGAATATCTTCCGTGGGTAATAGAGAAGAGTACTGCTCCAGCGGCAACCTTGCCCAATATACATTGGTCGCAGGGCAACAAGCACTCCTTTGTTGCTATTGCTCCCTATAATTTGATTTTAAATGATTTTACTCCAGCAAACGCAACTACTGCAGGCTTGCCATCGTTCTCGTACACTACGCCAGATGAGATAGCAGATCATAAAGACTTAATTTATGCCTTGACACTTAATCAGGTAGATAACTTTGCAAATGTAAACCCAGACGAAAGAGCTGTACCTCTATATTTTAAACATGCACTATCTAAGCTGCAATTTACCGCACAACTTGAGAGTACGGCTGTGCTCGAAGAGGGCGAGAAATTTCAGGTAGTGGGTCTTGTGTTGCAAGACTACCACAGAACGGGAACTTTTGAATTTTTAACAACCGATGAGAACACAAGCGTAGATATAGCAAGTCAAGATTTTGTAAGTTGGACATTAAGCGGTACTACCTCACAAACCAACTGGGCAGGGCTAGTAACAGAGGAGGTTGGGCAAATTAATCAAACCCAAAAGGTCGATGTTATTGCAGGTGATGAGGCTCTATTTATGATTCCACAGAATTTTGGAGCCAACTTATCTTCTGTTAAAGTTTCGTATATACATACAACCACTGGTAACGATGGCATCCTAAAGGAATATACACTAACTCTTCCCTCAACAGAGTGGGTTGCAGGCAAAGCACTAAGCTATAACCTAAGATTTGACCCTGCAAATGGTGCATCGCCATGGGCAGCCGAGGCAGTAGCTACCGACTGGGAAAATGTCGATAATGGAGTTGCATCCGATGGTGCAGAGTTTACTTTAACAGATGGCACAAGAGAGTATGACTGGGCCGACATTCCATCTGATGCTGTCTCTATGCGTGAGATCCTAATTCCGTTTGAGACTAATATCCCTATCGAGGATATTGAGATAGAGGCAAAATATATGAAAAGTCTTTCGCTTAGGGGCAATAGTGTAGTATATACCGAGAGCTACCCGGGTGCATCGGATGCAGATGTTGTAGCATTCAAGCTAAAGCTATCTGATGGTGATGGCGCTCAGGTCGATCGCATTATAACTGTAAATATTACAGGAACAAAAGCAGTCATGGACTATACTAATAGTACAGTAGTTAGGAATTTAACAGGTCTTGACTACACCTATGGTGGGGTAGAGATTGGTAAAGTGCGTGTCTCTAACTGCTATATCACCGCTCCCAGAACAGATATTCCTACTGAATTTTATATCCCAATCGTAGATAGAGTAAACGATTTTTGGACTAACTACGCTAGCGGTGGCTCTGCTAACACTATCGAGAGCAGTGACTGGACATCTAATGGTAATTATAGTGTCGAGCTATCTTGGTATGATGGTGCATCGACAGCTGGTTTGGTTGTCGAAAAGTCATTTTCGCCTGAGTTTAATACTATTACACGACAAAATGCTATAAAGATAACCCAGCCTGCTGGTTTCGAGGAGCAAAACTATGTGGTTAACGTCAAAAAGAATGGTGTTGTTATATGGTCTATTCACTGCTGGGCAACAAGCTATAACCCATATCGTAATACAAAATTTACCAAGCCTCTAAGAACATCTACCAATCAGGTGTTTGATGTTACTCAAGGGGAATTGCATAGTTATGCCGATGCAGCAGCAGCAACACCAATGTGGTCGGGTGGCATATATGCCGATAAATTCATTATGGATAGACATATTGGCGCACGCTCGGCTAGTTTTGCAGGGCATGGTTCAATAACTAATAATAGCCAAGGCGACCCTGGAACTTTATACTATCAGTTTGGGCGCAAAGACCCCCTAGCACGTGTAGCAACATATGTTAATGGTTATACCTATGGTGTAGTAACAACTCAACAAAGTTTTGCAGGAGCAGTGAACAATCCCGAAAAATTCGTTGGTATTGAAGGTAATTGGAGCAGCGAAACCGATGCTAATAGTACATTAATTTTGTGGAATGATAATGAGCTCACAGCCCAAGGGTACACGATTGGTAAATCTATTTTTGACCCATCTCCACTAGGCTTTAGAGTGCCGATAGAGGGTACTTGGTCTAATTTTACAAGTAGTGATCAATCTAGCGAGCAGCTAAACCCCGAAAATTATACTTTTTTGTGGACTCGCTATTTTAATCCTATTCCTGTAAACTATAACTATGGACGACTATATAACGGTTATGCATACTATCCTTTGTCGGGATATCGAAACGACTCTGATGGATTGCTAGGCACGGGAGGAAGTAATGGTTACTCATATAGTGCCACGCCCGATACAAATGTAAAAGGACACTACTTAATCTTTTTAAATAACAGATTAAATACCTCGGGATTTGATAATCGTGCGTTTGGTCTTCCTGTTCGCCCAATTCAAGAGTAGGTATATAAGATAAATATGATATGATGAAGAGAATAAAACATATATTTTTAATGGTAATGACTGCTCTTTTGTTGACGGGCTGTCACAAAGAGACAATAGATACCAACACTAATGACATACCCGAGGGTTATGTTAAGGTGGAGATTGATATGGATGCTTATTTTGGTGCAAAGGAGTTAACAACTCGTGCCGACGATACTGCTATTGCCACTATGCGAGAGGCAGGAATAACAAATGCCTATATTTGTGTATTTCAAAATACTGCTATACCACAAAACGATAAACTTTTGCAGTTCGAAAAGGTAATTCGTGATATTAATTCGTCGGGTGTAACCTACTATGCCGTGCTAGAAGAGGAGCTTGAGCATGTTATTCTTCATGGTCTTTCAAACATAGATCAAGCAACAATCGACAAAATTTCGGCACAAAATGCAAGTACCAAAGAGTACACTATAAGCCGACAGGGTTTCTATACCGAAGCAAATATTGAGTATTCAAATGCTTCGGATGCTGTTATTTTGCGTAATAGTACAGATGGGCTCTTGCCAAAATTCACCAAAGAGATAACTCTCGATGAACTAACCATCGAAACCATCGCAACCGTAAAAGCCGAAACACTCTTCTCGTATGCCCGCATTGATGTTGTTATGCCTACCTCAAGCGAGTTTCCTGTGATTTTGGGAACAAGAGTAGTTAATGCACCCACCTATCCTGCATATCTAAATAGTTTGGCTGTACCCATCGACTATGTTGTGAGCCACGAGATAACACCACAAAATAACCAACCCGTAGCAGGGGCAAGCGCATCGTCAGACAAATGGCCGACACCAATTACCGATGCCAACGAGACAACCAAATTTGCACAGGGGCTATACATGTACCCAACTGCAATTGCTGCTAGTGATGATATTAGCAGTGCTACTTACATTATTATTAGAGCAAGAAAAGACGAAAGTTCGCCTGCCGATGGTACATACTATAAAATATTGATGCGCCACAGAGCCGATGAATTTAGCGAATATAGTTACGATATTCAAGCCTCGCACCGCTACCTAGTGCGAGTGAGTGCTATAAACACAGATGGCTACTCAACCCTAGACGAAGC
>CAYJIL010000114.1:0-6404 GCA_964370235.1 uncultured Rikenellaceae bacterium
TATTATGGTTTCGTCTTTGCGATAGATCGATTATGCGTGCTATTTTAATTATGTAGGCAGGCTTGCAATGGACAATTTATATAGTGCACAAAAAAGAGCGTCCCGATTAAAGGACGCTCTTTGCTATGTATTAAATCTCATACTTACGTTAAGAAACCAAGTAGGATACCTGCCGCTACTGCACTACCAATAACACCGGCCACGTTAGGGCCCATAGCGTGCATTAGTAGGAAGTTTGTTCTGTCATACTGAAGACCAATTTCCTGTGATACTCGTGCTGAGTCTGGCACAGCCGAAACACCCGAGTTACCAATAAGTGGATTGATCTTGTTGCCCTCTTTCAAGAATAGATTAAGGAACTTAACAAATAGTACTCCAGAGAAAGTTGCAACAACAAATGATGCAGCACCAAGTCCAAAGATACCAACACTCTTTAATGTTAGGAATGTAGTTGCTTGTGTAGATGCACCCACAGTAAGACCAATTAAGATCGTTACAATGTCGATTAGTGGACCACCTGCTGTTACCGCTAAGCGTCTTGTTACACCACTTTCTTTTAGTAGATTACCAAAGAATAGCATACCCAAAAGTGGAATACCCGATGGTACCAAGAAACAAGTTAGCAATAAACCAACAATGGGGAACATTACCTTCTCAGTTTGTGATATCGCTCTAGGTGGACGCATACGGATTACACGCTCTTTGCTTGTAGTTAGTAGCCTCATAATCGGAGGTTGAATAACTGGCACAAGAGCCATGTATGAGTATGCCGATATTGCAATTGCTCCCATTAAATCGGGCGCAAGCTTCGATGATAAGAAGATAGCTGTTGGGCCATCTGCTCCACCAATAATTGCAATAGCACCTGCCTCTGCTGCCGAAAAACCAAATATCGACAGTGCTGCCATATAAGCTGCAAAGATACCAAACTGAGCTGATGCACCTATAAGCATCAGCTTAGGGTTTGAGATCAGTGCAGAGAAATCAGTCATAGCTCCAATACCTAGGAAAATTAGAGGTGGATATATACCCTTTAACACACCAAAATAGAGGTAGTTTAGAACCGATCCATCCTCATATATACCTATCTGAAGACCCGGGTAGAAAGGTATGTTACCAATCAAAACACCAAATCCGATAGGAATTAAGAGCATAGGCTCAAAATGCTTGACAATAGCTAAATATATTGCCGCTAGACCCAATAGAATCATGAAAATGTGTCCTAGTTCTACGTTTGCAAAACCAGTAAACTTAAAAAACTCTAGTAGGTTCTCTCCTATAAATGAAAAAAATCCTGTCTCTGCCATAGTAATATCGATTAACCTATTGTGATTAGTACATCTCCCTCAAGAACAGAGTCGCCTTTGCCCGCAGGTATAGATTGTACAACACCAGCACGGTCGCTTTCGATATTGTTCTCCATCTTCATAGCCTCAAGCACCATTAGCTTTTGACCAACTGTTACAGTGTCACCCACGTTAACTAGTACATCTAGTACTACACCCGGAAGTGGACTGTTAATTGCACCTGCGCCACCAGCTGCTGCTGGTCTTGGTGCTGCTGCCGGAGCAGCTGCCACTGGAGCTGGAGCAGCAACAGTGTGCTTAGCACTAGGAGCCTTGAAAGCTGGAGCTGCTGCACCACCCTCAACACCTACGCTATATGAAACACCGTTAACTGCCACAGTTGCGTGCGAGTTATCGATGCTCTTAATCTCAACAGCATAATCTTTGCCGTTGATTTTTAGATTGTAGTTTTTCATCTATCTAAAACTTTTATTTTTCAACAATTCCTACTAGGATTAACGCTTCTTTTGTGGAAGCTTTCTAAGAGAGTAAATCTTAGAATTCCATGGTGAGTATGCCTTGGCAGTTGAGCCTCTAGTTAACCTTGCGCCACTAAAATTTTTCTCTTGTTGATACAGAGCTATAGCCGTAGCAATAGCACATGCAACATCATCCATATTGTCACTCTTAGGCATAGCGGCAGCAGCCGAAGCTGCTGCGTCGCTTTTTTGTTTGCTGTTAACAAAGCCTTTACCCAAGAATTTGAATATTAGATAGAGAACAATAAGAGCAAGGAATACTACGCTCATAGCCGTAAGTGCCATACCCATACCGCTTGGGTCTTGCTCAGCCACCTTCTCTGCATTAGATGTAGCGAATGCTACGCCCGAAGAAAGGGTAAGCGAGACTAAAGCTATACTTTTCAATATCTTATTCATCAGAAATAATTCTTTACAATGGAATATTAGAGTGCTTCTTAGCAGGATTCTCTAGCTTCTTAGTTGCTAGCTGCTGAAGTGCACGAATGATACGGAAACGTGTGTTCTTAGGGATGATAACATCATCAATGTAGCCATACTTAGCTGCATTGTATGGGTTAGCAAACGCCTCACGATACTCGTTCTCTTTCTCTGCAATGAACTTCGTTCTCTCTGCCGCATCTTCGATAGACTTAAGCTCCTTAGCATAAAGTACCTCGATAGCACCACTTGGACCCATTACTGCAATCTCGCCAGTTGGCCATGAGTAGTTGATGTCACCACGTAGGTGCTTAGAGCTCATTACACAGTATGCACCACCATAAGACTTACGTAGGATAACTGTAACCTTAGGAACAGTAGCCTCACCATAAGCAAACAGAAGCTTAGCACCGTGAATGATGATACCACCGTACTCTTGAGCTGTACCAGGAAGGAAACCAGGAACGTCAACTAGAGTAACGATTGGAATGTTGAAAGCGTCACAGAAACGGATGAAACGAGCCGCTTTACGAGATGCGTTAATATCTAGTACACCAGCAAGGTACTTAGGCTGGTTAGCAATGATACCAACACTTTGACCGTTGAAACGAGCAAAACAAGTGATAATGTTAGGAGCATAAGCCTTTTGAGACTCTAGGAACTCACCATTATCAACGATTGCACGAATAACGTCACAAACATCATAAGGCTTGTTTGGATTATCTGGGATAATTTCGTTAAGTGCCTCCTCAAGACGGTCGATGCTATCTTGTGTATCTAGCAATGGAGCCTCCTCTAGGTTGTTTGATGGCATGTAGCTAAGTAGGTTACGAATAAGGCTCATACCTTCGTTCTCGTCCTCTACAACAAAGTGTGCTACACCACTCTTAGTAGAGTGAATTGAAGAACCACCAAGCTGCTCTTGAGTAACAGTTTCGCCAGTAACAGTCTTAACAACCTTAGGACCAGTTACGAACATGTAGCTAGTACCCTTGCTCATGATGATAAAGTCTGTTAGAGCTGGAGAGTAAACCGCACCACCTGCACAAGGACCAAAGATAGCCGAGATCTGTGGAATTACACCCGATGCAAGGATGTTACGCTGGAAAATCTCTGTATAACCCGAAAGTGCGTTTACACCCTCTTGGATACGTGCACCACCCGAATCGTTAATACCGATAACTGGAGCACCCATCTTCATAGCCATATCCATTACCTTACAAATCTTAGCAGCCATAGTCTCCGAAAGAGAACCACCAAATACTGTAAAGTCTTGAGCAAATAGGTATACAAGACGACCCTCAATAGTACCGTAACCAGTAACTACACCGTCACCACTATATGACTCCTTTTCGATGCCAAAGTTTGTACAGCGGTGCTTTACAAACATATCGAACTCCTCGAAAGAGCCCTCATCTAGTAGCATTTCGATTCTCTCGCGAGCAGTAAGCTTGCCCTTTGCGTGCTGTGAATCAATACGTTTTTGACCACCACCTAGCATGGTAGCCTCTCTCATTGAGGATAACTGTTGATTTTTTTCTGAATTTACACTCATTTTTTTAAATATTATATTTACTACTTATTTTTATCTTCGCAAAGTTCTGTTAGAACACCCATTGTGCTTTTTGGGTGAAGGAAAGCGATCGAAAGACCCTCGGCACCCATTCTTGGAGCCTTGTCGATAAGTTGAACGCCTTTAGCTTCTGCGTGCTCTAGTGCACCCTCTAGGCCATTTACTGCAAATGCAACGTGGTGTACACCTTCGCCTTTTTTCTCAATAAATTTGCCAACAGCACCGTTTGGATCAGTGCTCTCAAGAAGCTCAATTTTTGTTTGACCTACCATGAAAAAAGCGGTCTTAACCTTTTGCTCTTCAACCTCTTCGATGTTGTAGCATTTTAGGCCAAGTACCTCTTCCCAGTATGGGATTGCTGTCTCTAGTGACTTAACTGCAATACCAATGTGTTCGATGTGAGTAACGTTCATAATATCTATTTTTAGTTTAACATATTAATAATCATATCAATGGTTGCAGATATGACTATTTCATACCTACAAACTACACTACAAAGTTATAATTTATATTTCGATACGAAATTATTATGGCACTTTTTTTTCGTTTTTTTTACATTTTGTCAAATTCTCGTCATCTTATAATTTACTTTAAAACTAAGACTTATACTGCCAAAAGTTGATAAAATTGAATATGATTTTAGAATTTTAAAAAGAAAATATATCTTTGCAATTGAAAATTTAAAATTAATAGGCTTTTTCACTCGCTTTGGCGTGATTTTTCACTCAGTAATTAGTTGGTGAATGGTAATAACAAAAATTTATGTACAGCAACGATAAACGCATTGTAATGACCTTAGATGCGGGGGGAACAAACTTGGTATTCTCAGCAATGCAATCTAACAAAGAGATAACAAAACCTGTTTCGATTCCAACAACTCCTGACAACCTAGAGTTATGCCTAGGTTCTTTAAGAGAAGGTTTTTCCAAAATAATTGAATCAATTGACGAGGCTCCATCGGCCATCTCATTTGCATTCCCTGGTCCTGCTGACTACAAAAATGGTATTATTGGCGATTTACCAAACTTCCCTGCCTTTAGAGGTGGCGTAGCACTTGGTGCTTACCTAGAAGAGGTTTTTAATATTCCCGTATATATTAACAACGACGGTAGCCTTTATGCCTATGGCGAGGCGATAGGTGGTTTCTTACCACACATTAATAATGAGCTAGCAAGCTCGGGCAGTAAGCGCAAATATTCAAATCTACTAGGCTTTACTTTTGGCACGGGTTTTGGGTGTGGAATCTCAATCAATGGCGAACTTTTCAAGGGCGATAACGATTGTAGTGGCGAGATATGGCGCACTCCAAACGTAATGGCAGATGGTATGATTGCCGAGGAGGGTGTAAGTATTCGTTCTATTGTAAGAAACTACAAAGCATACAGTGGCAAAGATGCACAAACTCCAAAGGATGTGTATGACATTGCCGAGGGTACTGCTCCGGGTGATTCAGATGCTGCAAAGAGAGCTTTTGCTCACTTTGGTAAAAGTGCGGGCTACTCTATTGCTACTTCAATTAACTTTATGGATGCTCCAGTAGTTATTGGTGGTGGTTTATCAAAGGCACACAAATACTTTATGCCAGCACTTATCGAGGAGTTAAACTCGACACTTAACATGGCAAATGGTTGTTGTGTGAGAAGAGTTGCTGCCGAAATTTTCGACCTTTCGTGCCCTGTACAAATGCAAGAGTTTACAAAAGATAGTTCTGTTGAAATTCCTGTTGTGGGAACCAACAAGACAGTTAGCTATGATGCTACCAAGAAAGTAGGTATTGCAATATCTACCATTGGAGCTAGCGAGGCAATTGCAGTTGGTGCATACGCCTTTGCACTTCATATGCTAGACAAAAATTAGTAATCTATACAACAACTATATCTAATGGGAAAATTTATTGTTACCGAGACACCTATCGAGGGACTTTTGGTTATCGAGCCTAACCTAATAGGCGACAAGCGTGGTTTCTTTATGGAGACCTACAGCAAACAAGATTTTGCAGAAATTGGCATTGACTACGAATTTGTGCAGGATAACCACAGCCTATCGGCTAGAGGTGTGCTCAGAGGTTTGCATTTTCAGAGAGAGAACGTACAAGGTAAGCTAGTGCGTGTAACATCTGGTGCTATCCTAGACGTAGCAGTAGACCTTCGTCCCGACAGCGAGACTTATGGTGCCTCACACTCTGTCGAGATCTCTGCCGAGAATAATCGCATGTTTTGGATTCCTCCACACTTTGCTCATGGTTTCCTTACACTAGAGAAAGACACCGAGGTAATCTACAAATGCACCGATTACTACAATCCTCAAGCAGAAGCTGGTATTATGTGGAACGACCACATTCTAGCAATCAACTGGCAATTCGAGCGCTACGATATAGACGAGAAGTACCTTAACATCTCGGCTAAGGACAAGAAACTGCCTACATTCAGATCTTGGAATCCCAAGACACTTTGGTAGTTCCTTTTGCAAGCAATAACGAGGCTGCATGATTAATTTCATGCAGCCTCGCTGTTATTTATGGCATAGCATATTCACTAGCCTAGTAAAGCAAGTATTACAGACGCAACCCATTATCAAAGCAAAACC
>CAYJIL010000115.1:0-6350 GCA_964370235.1 uncultured Rikenellaceae bacterium
ACACCAAAACCTTTGTCGCCTTGCTTACCTTTTTTAGTTGTGATAAGTACAACACCATTAGCACCACGAGAACCGTAGATAGCTGTTGCAGATGCACCTTTAAGTACCGACATGCTCTCGATATCGTCTGGAGAGATATCAGAAGCAAGGTTACCCATGTTGTAACCATCATAAGCACCAGCAGAAGCATCAGCCGAACCTGAGTTCACAGAAAGGTCTGCATTAGAAATAGGTACACCATCAACTACGAAAAGTGGCTGGTTGTTACCATAAAGAGAAGTGTTACCACGGATGTTGATCTTAGCACCACCACCTAGCTGACCAGATGCAGATGTTACCTGAACACCAGCTACACGACCAGATAGAGAGTTAACTACGTTACCTGTACGAACGTTAGAGAACTCCTCACCGTCAACCTCTTGTACTGCATAACCAAGAGCTTTCTTAGCACGCGAGATACCAAGACCTGTTACGATTACATCGTCTAGTGCAAGAGATGACTCTTTTAGCACTACATCAACCTTTGTTTGACTTGCAGCAACGTCTACGACTTGTGTATCGTAGCCCATAAACGATACGTCTACTTTAACTGCTCCATTTACATTAGGAATTTCGAAAGCACCGTTATGGTCTGTGATTGATCCACTGTTAGTTCCTTCAATGATAACAGTAGCACCAATTACAGCAAGACCATCCGTTGCTGACACAACAGTACCCGACAGTGTTCTATTTTGCGCAAATGCACTTGCACAAAACAGCACTGATAGTACTAGCATAGTTGTAAATTTTTTCATGCTTGTCTTTTGTTAGATTAATATTATATTTAATTGATTGTTTCGTTTGTTATATTTTCAACAAGAGCTTCATCTCTCTGTTTCGGTATACTGCAATATAGTTATAATTTTCTTATCTACAAACTCTTAACCGTTTACACAGCTTTCTGACAAAAATAACATTTTAGCCAATTTAATACATCAACCAACAATTTAAAACTAAATATGCAACATCAATTACAAATTAAAACACAATATATTTTCAACACATTAAATATATAAATTTAACTTTTTTTTAATAACCACAATATTTCCTACTTCATTTACGATGTAATCACAAATAAATATGCAAGCAAGTATGCTTTTATAAACCTAAGTTCCAAATAGAATGTGAACTGCAAAAACTAAGAAAAATAGCATTTATATGTACGAAATAACTTTTAAATAGTCGTTTTTGATACCTAAATGGGCAAAAATCGTTACAATGTTAAATTTTAAACAAACTAATTGCGATTATATTACTACCTTTGCAACCACTACTCCATCACAAAATGGTTTATTTATAAAAAGTAACAAGCACTATTGCGATGACTAAAAAAATAGGTGTTGCCGTAAATGAGACAACGGCGCTTATATTAAGAATAATTATATTATACATTATATATAATATAACAAGGATAATATTTTACATATATAATAAGGACATTATAGGAAGTGTAACATTCGGCGATATTCCATCGATACTAGTTGGCGGATTTTATTTTGACTCGGCATCAATATTTTATGTCAACCTACCAATTATAGCATTCTCGCTACTCCCTTTTAGATTTACAGCAAGCAAAGCATACCAAAGAGCACTAATGGTTTTATTTGCACTAATTAATGGAGCTGCTTTGCTCATTAATATGGCAGATATTATTTACTATGAGTTTAAATTGGCAAAAATTGCATCCGACGATTTACAATATGCAGGAGAAGATAATTTCGCAACTCTAGTCGGAGGATTCTTTACAACCTACTTCGTTGGCTTTATGCTATGGCTTGCAATAGTTATTGCGATGGTGTGGCTAGCATTTAGGTTCGTTAAAATAAAGCCCAAAAGCCAAACCATAGGCTGGCTATTCTACCCTATTAGAATAATTAAGCTAGCACTATTTGCAGCTTTTGCCATAGTAGCAATTAGAGGTTACACTGTGTCCAAGGCAACATTTCCGCTAACAATGGCAGATGCAACTAGGTTTGTGAAACCACAACACGCATCACTAGCGCTTAGCAATCCGTTTTGCCTAATTAGAACGCTAGGTCAAAAGAGCGTAAAGCTAACATACTTTACACCACAAGAGAGAGATTTGCTGTTTGAGACCACACACACAGCCGATAGTGCATCGCTGCTATTCAAGGATACAAAACCCAATATCGTAATAATAACGCTTGAGAGCTTTGGTTCGGCACACATAAAGGCATTGAGCGATAGTTTCAAACCACAACAAAGTAGCTACACTCCGTTTCTCGACTCACTCATTGGCGAGTCGATGTCATATAATCGTGCATTCCAGAGCGGAATACGCAGCATTGATGCAATGCCAGCAATATGGGGGTCGATTCCATCGTTTGAGCGTCATTTCTTGTCGCTACCACAATCGATTGGCAAATACGAAGCGCTGCCAACAATCCTAAAGAGCATGGGATATAGCACAAGTTTCCATCACGGAGCAACAGCATCGTCGCTATCGTTTCGCTCGTTTGGAGTAATGGCAGGAGTAGAGCAATATTTCATGCAAGAGGAGTATGAGAGTAAAAATGGCAAAGATGACTTTGACGGCAAGTGGGGAATATGGGATCACAAATTCCTACCATTTACCATAGAGAATATATCGGCACAACAAGAGCCATTTATGGCTACTATATTTACTATGTCATCGCACAACCCCTATGACCTACCACCCGGTTTTGAGGGCAAGTTCAAAAAAGGCACGCTCGAAATACACGAGCTAATATCATATAGCGACTGGGCACTACAAGATTTCTTTGAGCGAGCTAAAAAAGAACCTTGGTTTGAAAACACTCTATTTGTCATAACGGCAGACCATGGATCGGGTTCCGATAACAAAAAGTATCTAGCCATGCCATACTCACACATGGTACCACTAATGTTTTATATGCCCAAAATGGGTATGAAAGGGGTAGACAACAGAGTGGCATCACACATAGACATATCGCCCACAATACTAGGAATGCTTGGCTACCAAAAGCCCTACTTTGCATTTGGTAGCGACTTACGTTCTACCGAGCGCAGCGATTTTGCGGTTATTTATAGTGGTAGCGCATACTACATGGTAGAAGATAAGCTAGAGATGTTGTTCGACACCAAAAAAGTATCGGCTATATACGACTACAACAAAATGGACGAAAATAATTTGGTAGATAGCATAGATTACACACAAAAGCTAGATACGCTCAAAGCATACCTACAAAGCTATTACGATAGGCTCACAGAGCAAAATTTCGAGCCAAAAAACTAACAACTTAGCATACAAAAACCACAGATATAAAAAAACACCAATTAAATTAGGCAAAAAAAGGAGCTAGTATAACAAAAAAGATTATCTTTGTAACGATTCATAAGAAAACACCTAAACTAGTAACTTTTTTACATGATGAAGAGAACAATTTTTATAATCTTTATCGGCTTTATCATAGGTAGCGCAGCAGTACTTACCATGGGAAAGCTACTACATCACAGCTCGACAAACGAATCGTGCGCAAGCTGCCACATACACCCCCACGCTATTGATTCGTGGAAACAATCGGTACACCATAACAGCCAAAGTGGCGTTATTACCGACTGTGTAGATTGTCACCTACCACCCAAAGGTAGCTTCAAGCACTTTAAAGCAAAAATTACAACAGGTACAAAAGACCTTATATCATACATCCTAAAAGATAGTGCAGATATAAACTGGGAGCAAAAGCGAACAATCGAGCATGCAAAAAAACACGTTTTCGACGAGTCGTGCATAGCTTGCCACAGCAATATCTTCCCAGCACGACTGAGCGATAACGGAATAAAATCACATCTATATTACGAAGAGAACAAAGACAAGCTCGATCTTGAGTGTATAGATTGCCACTTGGGAGTTGGCCACTACAAGCCACGCAAAAATAGTGCAATACCAACAAAGGTAGAGGGCGACGAATCGCTATTCACAGAGCCAACAGAGATAACATCGTTTGCTACATTCACCGAAAAAATACCTCAAACAAACATATCGTTTAAGATGGTCGCAATACCCCAAGGAGAATTCACTATGGGTAGCGATAGTGGCGAACCATTCCACAAAGAGGACGAAGCACCTACTCGCAAAGTAAAAATCTCTAAATTCTTTATGAGCGAGATAGAGGTTACGTGGGATATGTATTGGGCATTCTATGGCGAAACATTTTCGGAGGGTAGAACTCCACCCGAAAAAGTATATGCAAACAATAGCCGCCCCGACGTAGACGCCGTTAGTGGCCCAACGCCACCGTTCGGAATACCAGATCAAGGCTGGGGTTCGGGTAGCAGACCTGCCATTACCATGACACACTATGCAGCTCAAACTCTGTGTCAATGGCTATCGCTAAAGACTGGCAAAACCTATCGCCTACCAACCGAGGCAGAGTGGGAATATGCAGCAAGAGGCGGAACACAAACCCCATATTTCTTTGAGGGTAGCCCAAAATCATACTCTGACAATGGATTTTGGCGCAAGTTCATCGATGCCGATACAACAATCATAAATAGCTATGCTATATATAATAAGAATAGCAAGCTGCAAACAGCCGAGCCATCTAGTGTTGCCGCTAATGGTTTTGGGCTAAAGAACATGTTGGGTAATGTTATGGAGTACTGCTCAGACTGGTACAGCCCAACGGCTTATAGCGATGGTGCAGGTGATTTAATAGATCCACAAGGGCCAACATCGGGAACAGAGCACGTGGTGCGTGGCGGAAAGTACGATGATGATGCTTCGCTACTGCGTTCGGCAGCAAGGTCACACACACAGCACGAAAGTTGGCTAAAACGTGATCCACAACAACCAAAGAGTATATGGTGGTACTCAGACATGAAAGGCATTGGCATTCGATTAGTTTGTGAACCATAAAAGATATTAATTTGATTATCAACTTTCTATAACCCTATTAAAAATGAGCAAAACTTTCAGCAGAAAAGACTTCTTGTCTTACACAGCCGCAGCTGGTGCAGTGGCTGCGATGGGCTCGGTAGCCCCTACACTAACATCATGTAGTAGTGCACCCAAAGAGGCTGGGCCAACAGCACTTCGTTCATTAGATGGCGAATATATTCCCATCCTTAACGACAAAGCAGTAGAGGGTAAAGCACTAAAGGTTGGATTAATTGGCTGTGGCGGTAGAGGCAATGGCGCTATCGACTGCCTAATGACATCGGCAGATGGTGTTACAATTACAGCAATTTGTGATGTATTTCAAGACAGAGTAGATGGCACTGTTGCCAAGCTAAAGAAAGACTACAACACAACTGTTGAGAATGTATTTGTGGGTTTTGACTCATATAAGCAGGTAATCGACTCGGGTGTTGATGCAGTAATGATATGTACTCCTCCTGTTTTTCGCCCCGAGCAATTTAAATATGCAACCGAAAAGGGCAAGCATAGCTTCCTAGAAAAGCCACTTGCGGTAGATGCTGTTGGTTGTCGTTCGGTAATGGCAACATCTAAGCAAGCAGATGCAAAGAAACTATCGGTTATCACGGGTACACAGCGTCACCACCAACGACCATATATTGAGTCATTCAAAAAAGTTGTAGGCGAGGGATTGATTGGCGAAATTACGGGTGGTACTGTATATTGGAACCAATCGATGCTATGGTACAAAAAGCGTGAGCAGGGCTGGTCTAACATGGAGTGGATGATACGTGACTGGGTTAACTGGACATGGCTTTCGGGTGACCACATCACAGAGCAGCACATGCATAATATCGATGTATTTATGTGGTTCAGCGGACAAAAACCAGTGAGTGCAGTAGGTTTTGGTAGCCAACAAAGACGTGTAACGGGCGATCAGTACGATAACTTTAGCACCGATTTCGTAATGGAGAATGGTGTTCACATGCACAGTATGTGTCGCCAGATAGATGGCTGTGCTAATAATGTGAGCGAGTTCATTCAAGGTACAAAAGGTAGCTGGTCTTCAAACGGTGAGTTTGTGATTAAAGACCTTGCTGGCAACGTAATATGGAAGTATGACCAAGCAGCCGAAGAGGCACAGTATAAGCAAACAAACCCATACGTACTAGAGCTGGGCGAGTGGGTAACACAAATTCGTACAGGAAATACTGTTAACCAATCTGGCGAGACTGGCGAATCTACTCTAGCTTCGATTATGGCTCGCGAGAGTGCATACACAGGCAAGATGGTTACTCGTGACGAAATGATGGCATCTAACCTAGATCTAATGCCTAAGGAGCGTTCGATGACAAATATCGACATGAGCGAATATGTAGTTCGTGTTCCGGGTACTAAGCAAGGTTAATAATACATTGCTACTTAATACAAA
>CAYJIL010000116.1:0-5890 GCA_964370235.1 uncultured Rikenellaceae bacterium
CAGGTGGACACCTTAACTGTCTATCTGAGCTAGTTGAGGCTACGGGTGGTCGCATCGACATCGACAAACTACCTGTGGGTGACCCTACTCTTTCGGCTAAAGAGATTGTAGGTAACGAGTCACAAGAGCGTATGGGCCTTGTTATCAAAGAAGCAGACATCGACCGCTTGGCAGCTATCTCGGCTCGTGAGCGTGCTCCAATGTATGTTATTGGCGAAACTACGGGCGATATGCAATTCACATTTGTTAATAATAACAATGGCGAAAAACCTATCGACCTTAAGCTAGACTATATGTTTGGTGATGCTCCTCGCACAATTATGGCAGACAAGAGCGTTACAACAAGATATGCCGAAATTGAGTATGGCGACGATAAAATTGCAGATTATATCGAAAGCGTACTTCAAATCGAGGCAGTTGCAAGTAAGGATTGGTTAACAAACAAGGTTGACCGTTCGGTAACAGGTCGTATTGCTATGCAGCAAACGGCTGGTGAGATTCAGCTTCCGCTGAACGACTGTGCAGTTGTTGCGCTTGACTATCACGGTAAGTGTGGTATTGCTACATCGCTAGGTCATGCTCCTGCTGCGGCACTTGCATCGGCAGATGGTGGTAGCATACTTGCTATTGCAGAGTCTCTCACAAACATTGTATTTGCTCCAATCGAGGGCGGTTTACCTGCTATCTCGCTAAGTGCAAACTGGATGTGGCCATGTAAGAACGAGGGCGAAGATGCAAGACTTTACACAGCTGTTGAGGCAGCTAGTAAGTTCTCTATCGACCTTGGTATCAATATTCCAACAGGAAAAGACTCTCTATCTATGACTCAAAAGTACAAAGATGGAGAACTAGTATATGCACCGGGAACAGTTATCATCACTGCAGTTGGTGAGGTTTCTGACATTAAGCAATCTGTTAAAGCAAACCTTAAGCCAGTAGCTGGTAGCTCGGTGGTGTATGTAGATATGTCACAAGACAACTTCTCGCTAGCGGGTAGTAGCTTTGCACAGGTGATTGGACGTTTGGGTAACACTGTTCCTAGCGTTTCATCGGCAGAGTATTTTGCTAAGGCATTCGAAGCTGTTCAGTCGCTTATTAAGGCAGACAAAGTATTGGCTGGTCACGATATTTCGGCTGGTGGTCTTATCACTGCTCTACTAGAGATGAGCTTTGCAGATAACAACTCGGGTCTAGAGGTTGATCTTAACCCACTAGGCGCACACGATATTGTAGCTAAGCTATTTAGCGAAAAACCATCGTTAGTTCTACAAGTAGAGGACGGCGAGGCAGTAGTTAAGGAGCTTACAGCAGCGGGCGTTAGCGCAGCTGTAATTGCAACATACAACACAAACAGACAGTTTACAGTAGTTGACAGATGTCGCTCGATCACTCTTGATGTAGATATACTACGTGATAAGTGGATGCGTAGCTCATACCTGCTTGACAGAAAGCAGAGTGGCGAGCAAAAAGCGGCTGAGCGTTACGAGAACTACAAGAACCAGCCTCTTGAGTACTTCTTCCCACAAAGTTTTGATGGCAAGCTAGCTACATTTGGTATCGACTCTCGTCGCAAGACAAAGAGCGGTGTTCGTGCTGCAATCATTCGTGAGAAGGGTTCAAATGGCGATCGTGAGATGGCATGGAGTATGCACCTTGCAGGTTTCGATGTAAAAGACGTACACATGACAGACCTTATCTCGGGTCGTGAGACGCTAGAGGATGTTAACTTCATCGTATTTGTTGGTGGATTCTCAAACTCTGACGTTCTTAACTCGGCAAAAGGTTGGGCTGGAGCATTCCTATATAACGAAAAAGCAAAAGCTGCACTAGATAATTTCTATGCTCGCAAAGATACACTTTCGCTAGGTGTATGTAACGGTTGCCAGTTAGTTGTCGAGCTAGGCCTAATTACTCCAGCAGATGCTAATAAACCAAAGATGCTACACAACGATACCCACAAATTTGAGTCGGGCTTCGTAGGTGTCGATATTGCTAAGTCGGGTTCTATCCTACTTGACTCTATGGCAGGTAGCAAGCTAGGTGTGTGGATTGCACATGGCGAGGGTAAGTTTAACCTTCCTATGGAGGAGTCACACTACAACATTGCAGCTAAGTATAGCTATGCAGGTTACCCAGCAAACCCTAACGGTAGCGACTACAATGTAGCAGCTATTGCTTCGGCAGATGGTCGTCACCTTGCAATGATGCCACACCCTGAGCGTTGTATCCGCCCATGGAACTGGCCACACTACCCAATCGAGAGAATGGGCGATGAGGTAACTCCATGGATCGAAATGTTTGTTAATGCCTTTAACTGGGTTAAAGAGCAAACTAAATAATTACTAACCAATGGAGGGCTATTTACGTAGTCCTCCATTTTTCAACTCTTCATCTTCACTATGTTAGATTTTTCAAACACAGAGATTGCGTTTAAAAGTAAAAGCAACTCAGATTTGAGGCTGGCATACGTACTATTCAGTGCTATAGCCTCACGAAACCTTGTTAAAGTATTAAAAGGTGCTACCAATGTTGCACTAGCAGTAAATTTTCCTGTTGGTTGGGCAGTAAAACCTACGTTGTATCGACATTTTGTTGGAGGCGAAACCCTTGAGGATTGCGTCAAGAATATCGATTCATTGCTCAAGTACAATGTAGCAGCAGTCTTAGACTATTCGGCAGAAGCAGGGCAGAGTCTCGCCGATATTGAATCGGCATTTGATGAAACAATGGCATCAATCGACTTTGCGGCTAAAAATAAAGGTGTACCTTACACCGTATTTAAGCCTACTGCAATGACTACCGACGAGGTACTTGCCAAGGCATCAAAGGGCGAAAAGCTTTCTGTGAGTGAAGAGATAGATCACAAGGCATTCAAAGAGCGCATATATAAATTGTGTGAGAAAGCATACAATAATAATGTGCGTATATTGATTGATGCCGAAGATTACTGCTTTCAAGACGAGATTGATCGTGTTACCGAGGATATGATGCGCACCTTTAACAAGGAGCGTGCAATTGTCTTTAATACTCTTCAAATGTATAGACACGACAGATACAAATACCTAGAGTGGCTACACGAAGATTCTATTAAGAATAACTATTTCTTGGGAATTAAGTTTGTGCGTGGTGCATATATGGAAAAAGAGCGTGCTAGAGCAATCGAGGGCGGCTACCCATCACCAATATGCGATACAAAAGAGCTTACAGACGAGAACTACGATAATGGCTTGCGCTTTACGCTAAAGCATATCGATCGCATTGAGACTTTCAACGGCACACACAACGAGAACAGCAACAAGCTAATGGCAGAGTTGATGGATAAGTTAGGTATAGCAAGAGACGATAGTCGTTTGTGGTTTGCACAGCTGTATGGTATGAGCGATAATATCTCATATAACCTGGCCAAAGAGGGTTACAATGTTACTAAATATGTGCCTTATGCACCAGTTGATAGGGTTCTACCATACTTGATTCGTCGTGCCGAAGAGAACACATCGATGGCTGGTCAAACCTCTAGAGAGTTAGGATATATATCAACGGAGATGAAACGCCGTGGTATTTAGTTATAACCATAGCTTAAGTTAGCTAGTAAACCAAATTAAAATAGCCACTTCAAGGTATTGCGCAATGACGCTATATAGCCTATCTTTGTACTATAAATGTTAGATAAGATATGTTTTTATAGTTGATGATGGCACCTTCGGTAGAATATTTTAAAAAGGCCATTTTAATTTTACTAGCGGGGTGCAAAAAAAGGGTGGAAAGCGTGATGAACTTTCCACCTTTTTTTGGCTCAATACATTACGGGCTTGTTATTATATAATTTACAAGCCAGCTATTTTTACTACATTAATATTTCGCTCTCGGTAACTAGGTTATTCAGCAGAGCATATACAACAAGACCCGAAACCGATTTTATTGACGTCTTACGAGAGATATTCTTGCGATGTGCTACTACCGTGTGAATCGAGATATTAAAACTATCTGCAATCTCTTTATTCAACATACCTTTGGCTACTGCCACAAGTATCTCACGCTCTCGCTCCGATAGCTCTTCGGGATCGCCAACCATAGTCGAAGAGTTGCGGCTCTCCATAGCACGCTGGGTAATGGTCATAATTTTCTCGCCACTATCATTTATCTCGACCGTATCATCAAATTGTCGCAACACACTTTGGTCAACATAATTGTAGAGTATAGCTACAATCTTGGCATTCGGAAATATGTGCTTTATTGTCCCGTAGGGTGCAATAGAGGGGTTGACAAAAATTATGTCCGAACTATCGTCTACATCTAGAGGAAGGCTACTCACCACCCTATTGCAAACAAAGTTATTGCTCGATGCGATTATTTGCGCTAGTCCAACTCTAAATATCTCGGATGGTTCGACTATCGCTACATTAAATCTATTATCTGCCATAGCACTCCTCCAATTCTCTTACCAAGGGGGTCAATATAGACTCCTCGATACGTGTGTGTTTAAGTAAATCATCTTCAAACAAGAACAAATCGCTAAGTATTTCGCTACGCTCGCTCTCTGACTCATCGTCCGGAAGGTATTTTATAATAATACTCTTTAGGTCGCTCAATTTGTCATCAATATTATCATGATGCTCCTCATACTGATTAATATGATATGCCGATGGCTCTAGACCATCTACAAGCTGATATACATATGGGAAAACAACCTGCTCTTCGTAATGAAAGTGCTTTAGGATCTCTTGCTTATACCCGCTAAAGAAAGAGCACAGCATTTTTTGATGTGCAGGAATACAAGTAGATGCTAACATATCTAACTTGCGCTCGATACTATTAATACGTAAATTTATATAGTATTGGTGCGAACGCTTCAAATACTCAATTAAGCTCTTAATGTTAGTACTAAACAATTGCTGCTGCGATGGCGTATAACCATCAAAAGTATGTAGATTACACACCATCAAGAAAAAATCGATATCTACATTCGACTCTTGGCATACCTTTGCAATGGTTGATTCACCAAAACCTAGCTTAATAGAAAAGCGTGGAAGAATCGAAAGTAATGTATAGTTACGCAGAATTACTTCTGCCATTTTTGTTTCTGGTTGAAAAAGAGAATAGTTATTCATAATTATCATTGTAAAATTAAACCGCAACTCCTTTACAAGAAAGTTCTTGCAATTTTACAAAATTAGTAAAACGCTATCGCTAGGCAATAGCTAAAACATGTTAAATCAAATGCATAGAATCACTAACAACGGCTATATAAAGTTTGAATTAAAAGCATAGGGCAATAAATCAGATATATTTTTTACGAGCATGCCTTCATATTTACCATACATAACTACAAAAAAATCACTCTCTTGCCTCTTTTTAACTTCGGCTAACACTTGACAACAAGCACCACACGGAGTAACTAGATCATCGGTCGAAATTCCAGCAATAGCCACAGCAATAATCTTAGCAGATGGATACTGAGCAAATACATAATTAACGGCAACTCTTTCGGCACACATAGATAGAGAGTAAGAAATATTCTCTTGGTTATTACCTGTAACTACTTCTCCACTATCTAGCAATACAGCAGCTCCAACTCTAAAGCTAGAGTACGGTGCATATGCATCTTGTGCTGCACTGCGTGCAATAGCCAATAGCTCACTATTATTCATAGCATATTAGTTTAATATATAAGGTAAAGATACAAAAAAATTGTGAATGTGTGTTACGATATTCTATGAATGAAAATTGAGTAGCCATAATGCGATATAGCACTAGTGTGAATACAGTTATAAATATTAGGTTAAGTAGCGATTATGTATGCATTGTGTATTAATTGAAACACACCTATAGGGTATAAATAAAAAAAGGGTCAGACACATTACTGTATCTGACCCTAAAATGGCGGCGACCT
>CAYJIL010000117.1:0-5856 GCA_964370235.1 uncultured Rikenellaceae bacterium
TTTGATACAAATTTCTAACAAAAGAGGCTGCTTCGAATTAATTCGAGACAGCCTCATCGCTATTTTATTATCTTACCTCCTTGGTTATTGCAGCTAGAAGATAGGTTGCAAATCGTATTCCGCCATGTTTTGTATTGTCGCTTTTACTTAGCACCTATTCTTTGTCAAACAGTGGAGTCGACAAATAACGTTCGCCCGTGTCGGGCAGTAGCACCACTATGCGTTTTTGGCTGTACTCTGGCATTTGTGCCAATTTTGTTGTAGCAGCAAGTGCAGCACCCGACGAAATACCCACCAAGATACCCTCGGTAAGAGCCAAATTGCGAGCCGCTTGAGCAGCTTCGTCATCACTTACTGTAACAACCCTATCAACAATATCGGCATAGTAGTTGGCTGGTACAAAACCCGCTCCAATACCCTGAATTTTGTGCGCCGAGGGGCTACCACCCGACAAAACGGGCGAAGAGGCAGGCTCAACTGCTACAATCTCAATGGTTGAACGTTTTGTCTTTAGGTAACTTCCAACACCCGAAATAGTACCTCCCGTACCCACTCCTGCAACAAAAACATCAACACCGCCATCGGTATCATCCCATATCTCGGGACCAGTGGTTTGAATGTGTGCATTTGGGTTGGCGCAGTTATCAAACTGAGCTAGGGTCACGGCATCTTCGCTCTCCTCTACCATGCGCTGAGCAGTAGAGATAGCCCCCTTCATACCCTCAGCAGCAGGTGTTAACACTATTTGAGCACCCAATGCCAAAAGTATTTTACGACGCTCGATAGTCATCGACTCGGGCATAACCAGCGTTAAACGGTAGCCCATAGATGCACATATATATGCTAGAGCAATACCCGTATTACCACTTGTAGGCTCTATAATTTGTGAACCTTTTGTAATTAGTCCACGATTTTGGGCATCTTCGATCATAGATAACGCTGCCCTATCCTTTACGCTCGAAAGCGGATTGAAACTCTCTAGTTTAGCAATAATTGTTGCTTTTGCATCAACGCTCTGGCTCCAAGCACGAAGCTCAACTAGCGGTGTATGCCCCACTAGCTCTGTTATGCTACCAAAAATTTTTGACATAGTATGAAATTATTAAGTTCTCAAAAAAATAGATTAGTAGATAAAAAGTAAATCATCTATATTAAAAATAGAAAAACTGGTCATTTTATTGTTCACACACTATAAAAAACTATGGCTGTACAATAAAAAGGCAAAATAGATGTAAAGTTTTGTTATACCATTACTTACTGCTAAATATTAAGTTAAAAAGTTAACAAATAATATTTCGATTTATATAAGCACCTACTGCGCATTAGAGTCAATCTAAATTATGCTTCAGGGTAGTAATAACGTGCATAAAAGATTATCATTTTACACAGGTACTAATAACAAAAAAAGCAGGTTAAACCCAATGTGAGTTTAACCTGCTTTAGTTTATAGTACTATACGTAATTTTTCGATAGTGTTTTTGGCAGCTCGTTGACCTGCCTCTTTCTTTGATCCACCTATGCCATACCCTAGTTCTTGACCATCGATTGATGCAATTGCCACAAAATGTGGTTCTTGCTCACGATAGTTCTCTTCGGGACGGCAATCGATAATCAATTTCTTGCGTCTCTTTTGACACCACTCAATCAAGCGACTCTTATAGTCTGTCTCGGTTTCGAGCAGTTCTGAGAGGTTAACGTGTTTTGCAATTAGGCCATTAATAAGTATCCTATTTACATAGTTATATCCCTTGTCAAGATAGATAGCCCCGATAAGTGCCTCAAAGGCATCACCGTAAAGATGTTTTCGATTACCCGAAAGCGAGCTTTGAACAATTACATATTCTTCAAGCCCAATCTTTGTTGCAAGCTCGTTAAGCGACTGACGACTAACGATTTTTGAACGCATTTGTGTTAAAACACCCTCGTCCATTCCCGGAAAGTCGATATATAGCATATCCGATATAACTGCCTCAATGACAGCATCACCAAGATACTCCAATCGCTCGTTATTCAACATCTCCCCACTATCTAAAACCACCGATGCCGACTTATGAATAAGCGCCATTTTGTAAAGGTCGATATTGCGAGGATATATGCCAAACATCTTGTTAACCCCTTTGTAGTAAATCTTATCGTCGCCAAAGTTTGAACGAAGAAGATACAAAAGGAAGTCTACCACTGTATTATATCTTTTTAAAGATCACTGTCGAGTTATGTCCACCAAAACCAAATGTGTTGCTTAGTGCGTAGTTAACTTCACGCTTTTGAGCCACATTCAAAGTAAGGTTTAGCTTAGAATCGATCTTTGGATCAAGATTTTCGTTGTTAATTGTTGGAGGTACAATTCCTTTGGTGATAGTCATAATAGAAGCAAGAGCCTCAATAGCACCAGCTGCACCCAAAAGGTGACCTGTCATACTCTTTGTTGAGCTAATGTTCATGTTATATGCATGATCGCCAAATGTCGAAAGAATACCATTAATCTCGGCAACATCACCCACTGGTGTCGAAGTACCGTGTGTGTTAATGTAGTCGATATCTGCTGTTGTGATACCAGCATCCTCAATTGCACTCATCATAGATAGCTTAGCACCTGCACCATCTGGGTGTGGAGCAGTTAGGTGATAAGCATCACCACTCATACCGCCACCTGCTAGCTCACAATAGATCTTAGCACCACGAGCAACAGCGTGCTCATACTCCTCAAGAATAAGCGCACCAGCACCTTCGCCAATGACAAAACCGTCACGATCTACATCAAACGGACGAGACGCCTTTTGTGGCTCATCGTTGCGAGTAGAAAGCGCCATCATCGAACCAAAACCACCAACACCAGGCTCACAAATAGCAGCCTCAGAACCACCCGTTAGGATAAGGTCTGCCTTACCTAGACGAATAAGGTTAAATGCGTCGATCATAGAGTGATTACCCGATGAACATGCCGACACAGATGCGTAGTTAGGGCCACGGAAACCATATCTCATTGAGATGTGACCTGCAGCAATATCAATAATCATCTTTGGGATGAAGAATGGACTATATTTTGGGATACCGTTACCTTCAAGAAAGCTCTTAGTCTCTTGGTGGAAAGTTACTAGGCCACCAATACCCGACGCCCAAATAACACCACAGCGATCGCCGTTTACTGTTTCTAGGTTAAGGGCTGAATCTACCACTGCTTGCTCAGCTGCAACTAGTGCATACTGTGTAAATAGGTCGTATTTACGTACCTCTTTGCGGTCGAAATGATCGGCACTGTTATATCCTTGGACTTGACAAGCAAATCTTGTTTTAAAGTTTGTAGCATCAAATCTTGTAATCGGTGATGCACCACTAACACCATTTTCTAGGTTTGTAAAAAACTCTTCAACACTGTTACCTAGTGGGTTAATTGTACCTAATCCGGTTACGACAACTCGTCTTAGTTTCATATTATCTAAATTTAGCACTGTGAATTAGATACCCTTACTGCCGCCACAATGCAATTAAACGACTAATATTTAGGGTACACTGGATGGCGAAAAATAACCATCAAATTTTCACAAGCTCTCTTTAAGCTGGGTAAATATTATGCCCCCTCCTAGTCACACGCTAGCCCATCTCCTGGTTATAAAATGGGTCATGCCCACTCCACAAAAAGTGCTAGAATCTACTCTAGGTATGGTTCAAAACATTAGCCCGAATTGCTAAGAGGCTATAATAATTAAAAAAAAACTAAACGACCATAATGCACGATGAATCGAGTTATAGTCGCTTTAGTTTATAAAAAAATCACGAGGTGTGATTAGTTTTTCTTGCCTTCGATGTAAGTGATAGCGTCACCTACAGTAGTGATCTTCTCAGCATCCTCATCTGGAATTTGAATATCAAATTCTTTTTCGAACTCCATGATAAGCTCAACTGTATCTAGTGAATCAGCACCTAGATCACCTGTGAAACTTGCAGTTGGAACAGCCTCAGCAGCCTCTACACCCAACTTCTCAACAATAATGTCAACAACTTTGTTTGCAACTTCTGACATAGTAATAATTTTTAAAAGTTTAACAATTTATAATTACATAGTTTACTTCTATGAACAATATTTTAAATTAAATATAACCCTACGGTTCATTCAATTTTCTGCAAAGTTAATATATTTTAATTAAATTTGCATCTAAAAGTAGTTTTTTTTAGCACTAATTGTCTCAATTGATTTCTAACCACATGAATATGAAGAACATAGCAATCCTAGCTTCGGGCAATGGAAGTAACGCTCAAAAGCTCATCGAATATTTTGATACAAATAGCGACATAAACGTCAGAGTAATAATCTCTAACAAAGAAAACGCCAAGGTGCTAGAGCGTGCTAAAGATGCAGGTATCGAGGCTGTTTACATAAATAATAGCACTATCTCAAAAGATGATGTGCTGCTCCCAATGCTCATCGACTACAATATAGACATAGTAGTACTAGCGGGGTATCTTCAGCTAATTCCCGAGCAAATACTCAACCACTTCAACCGAATGGTTGTCAACATACACCCTTCGCTTTTGCCCAAATATGGCGGCAAGGGAATGTATGGTGCAAATGTGCATCAGGCTGTGTACGACAATGGCGAGAGCGAATCGGGCATAACAATACACCTGCTATCGATGGAGTATGACAAAGGCGAAATACTTTTGCAAAAGAGCGTAGCCATTAGCCAAGACATGGGCCCACAAGAGATTGGCAAAGCAGTTCAGGTATTAGAACACAAATACTACCCTTTGGTTGTCGAGGCAATGTTAAAGGGTAACGACACAAAAACCTTATAAACAATTATATATAGCAATGAAAAGTTTTGGAAGCGACAACCACTCGGGCATATCGCCACAAATAGTAGAGGCGATAGCTAGTGCAAATTTTGAGCACACTGGCGGCTATGGCCACGATAGTTACACAGAGCGTGCAAAAGAGATAATCGAGAGCACTTTTGGCAAATGTCAACAGTTTTTTGTTTTTAACGGCACAGGTGCAAACATAGTTGCATTATCGTCTATCACACACAGTTACAACTCAATAATATGTGCAAAAACGGCTCACATTAATGTTGACGAATGTGGAGCACCCGAGAATTTCACGGGCTGCAAGCTAGTAGCAATAGATACCAAAGACGGCAAGCTAAACTGCGATTTGGTGATGCCATATCTAAAAGATTTTAACGATCAGCACCATAACAAACCAGCCGTTATATCAATATCACAACCCACAGAGCTTGGTACGCTATACACCGTTGAGGAGATAGATGCACTTGCCGAGCTGGCACACAGCCACTCGATGAAGCTACACATAGATGGCGCACGCCTTTCAAACGCCATTGCGGCACTTGGTTGCGACCCCAAAGACATGGTAAAAAACGTGGATGCACTATCGTTAGGTGGCACCAAAAACGGTCTTATGATTGGCGAAGTGGTACTACTATTTGGCAAAGAGGAGAACCCACACGCCATTTACCACCAAAAGCGAGCTATGCAACTTTTCTCAAAGAATAGATTTATTGCCGTACAATTTACCAGATATCTCGAAGATGGTTTATGGCTAAAAAACGCAAGCCATGCAAACCAAATGGCTAGCTACCTAAAAGAGCAGCTAGAGAGCATACCAACAGTCGAGATTGGCTACAAGGTAGAGACCAACGGAGTATTTGTAAACATGAGCTGGGATGCTATCAAAACACTAGAACAAAGTTACTTATTCTATGTATGGAACGCAAGCATACCACAAATTAGGCTTATGACTTCGTTCGACACTACCAAAGAGGAGATAGACAACTTCATATCCGACCTTAGAAGCGCCATCAAGTAACACCCCACGACCTAGTATTGCTAGTAAAATAT
>CAYJIL010000118.1:0-5587 GCA_964370235.1 uncultured Rikenellaceae bacterium
AAAATAAATACTACACAGTAATTCACAGCTAGGGATGTTTCTCTAGCTGTTTTTTTAGGCATATAGATTACGTTCATAAACGAGAAATGGGAGTGCTTAGGGCACTCCCATTTTGGCTGTATAATCGCACTATTTATTCATTTATGAGTTGTTTCTAAGCAGAGCACATGTCCGCTTGGTAGTGCATGGAAAGCTACGGTTCTCTTCGATTGACTCGAAACAAATTCAACTGAAAAATCTGTCTATTTTAACACATTACCAAATTTTAGCAAACACCAATAAAAAAACTAGGGGGATTCAATTAAGAATCCCCCTAGCACTATATATGTTTAGTAATTTAATTACTTAACGATAGCTTTGAATTTGTCACCCTCTTGGAAAGGTAGGAAGTAAACTTCCTCCTCAGCCATGTCAGCGAATGACTTGTCCTTAGAAACAGCAGTACTTAGGTTAGAAAGAACGCTAGCCTCATCAGACTCCATTGCAGCGATGATCGCCTTTAGGTAAGAAGATGCAGCACATGACTCACCTGCAAGAATGCTCTTAGCACGTGATAGGTTGCCATTACATACCTCTGCAACTGCTTGGTTGTAACCGCTAAGTGACTTAGTAGCCGCTGAGTAGTTACCCATTGCAAGCTCTGCAAGACCTAGGTTGTACTTAGCCTCTGGAGTGTTGATAGAAGAGAAGAAACGCTTAGCCTCTGCTTTTTGACCCTCGCTTAGAGCGATGATACCAAGGTTTGTTACAACCTCGTTAGAAGAAGAGTTGATTTGAGCAGCTTTCATGAATGCGCTCTTAGCACCTGCGATGTCACCCTCTTGTGCATAAACACAACCAAGGTTGTTCCAGCCTCTCCACTCGCTTGCGAAGTTCTTAGTAACTGTCTTGTAGATTTTCTCTTTTGTAGCGTTATCAGAGTAAAGTGTAGCAGCAAATAGTAGCTCCTCTAGCTTTAGAGAGTTGATGTTACCTGCTACTGCAGACTTAAGCTCTGCATCAGAAAGACCTTCTACGTCAACGTTAACGATAAGTTTACTACGACGAAGTTCAGGAAGGATCTTCTCCTTAAGGATGTTAAATACAGATGTCATGTTCTTGATCTCAGCGTCACGCTTCTGTGGATCTGAGTACATACCAAGAATTTGGATGATAAGATCTTTCTCTGGAATATCAGACTTCTCAACAAGCTCCTTGAAACCATCCCAGTCCTCACCTAGAGCATCGATGTCTAGCTTAACGTCAACTGGCATTTCGTCTTTCTTGAATTTCTTCTCAAGAGCTTTACCTGTTTGAGTACCACGATCAACAGATAGCTTATCGTTGAAGTTAAGAGGACCGTCTGGTGAAGCGTATGCCTTAGCATAAAGATCACTTACTGTTCTCTTAGGCTGGTTAGAGTTCTCTACGATGAACTTCTGAAGCTCAGCAACATCTGCACTTGTAAGTTGGTCGTTACGAACGTTGCTTCTGTTGATAAGGAACATGATGTTAGCCTCGTCAGTCTCAGTAGTTACACGCTTGAAGTTATCCTTAGCAAACGCAACCTCAGCAAAGTTGTAAGCAAGAAGTTGAACTGTACCAACACCTTGTGCAACAACTAGCTCCTCGTCAAGAGCAACAAACTGCTTAGAAGAATCTTTACAATCCTTGCAACACTTAGCCTCAACACGTAGAACTAGCTCAGAGCTCTTAGCCTCTGGCTTGTAAGGGAACGATACAGACTCTGTGATAGTACTAGCAGTAGAGTAAGGAATAACTTTGTAGTTATCACGTACTTTCTCGCCTTGGTAGAACTTAGGAGTACCTACGATCTCGCCACCTTCGTACTTAAGAACTGGAGTGATCTTAACCACAGCAGTCTTTACAAAGAATTTAGCAGGAACAGACACAGTGAAGTTTGCATCTACTGCGTCACCTTTCAATGATAGCACAGATGGAGAACACTCAACTGTTAGTGTATCTACCTTCTTTGCAATCTTTGAGAAACAATTACAGCTAGTTAGTAGTAGTGCCGAAGCAACAACCAACAGAGCCGATCTAAAAAAGTTTTTCATAATTGGTAATAGTTAAATTTATATGTGATATTTATATCTTCATTATTAGTTCTGCAAAATTACCACAAATATAATGATAATTTATTCATATAAGCAAAAAGATTGTAATATTTTTTTATTTGATAGACAAATAAAAAAGTTCGTTTTAGCCTAATATTCACATATTATATTTGTGGTATATTGTGTTTTTTGGCTCAATATGTTGACTAGTAGAGTGTATCGGTTAAAAAGCTAAATGCATAATTACGCAATACTGTGCTACTAATCAAATAAAATGCCAAATTATTTAACATGCAAAAATATTAAATAAGACCTTTAGCGTGCTTACAACCAATAACATTTAGCATATCCTTGACCATGCGCTCTAGGTTCCACTCTGGGTCCCAACCCCACTCTTGGCGAGCTGCGCTATCGTCTAGCGAGTTTGGCCATCCCTCTGCAATTGCATTCTTAACAGGGTCTACCTCATATACCATCTCAAACTCAGGAATGTGCTTGCGTATCTCGGCAGCCAATATCTCGGGAGTAAAACTCATTGCCGTAACATTAAAGCTATTACGATGCTCTAGTTTTGTTGGGTCGGCCTCCATTAGTTGCTTGCAGGCTTTTAGTGCATCGGGCATATACATCATATCCATGTACATATCTGGAGCAATAGGACAAACAAAGCGCTTGTTTTTTACTGCCTCATAAAAAATCTCGACAGCATAGTCGGTTGTACCACCACCCGGTAATGTATCATTAGAGATTAGACCAGGGAAACGCACCGAACGAGTGTCGACACCCGATTTCTCAAAGTAGTAATCGCTAAGTAACTCTCCGGTAACCTTGCAGATACCATACATAGTTTCTGGTCGCATGATTGTATCTTGTGGTGTGTTGTCCTTTGGCGATGAAGGGCCAAAAGCACCAATCGAGCTAGGTGTAAACACCGCACAGCCATATAGTGCTGCTACCTCTAGTGTGTTCATAAGTGCACCCATATTAATTTTCCATGCAAGCGATGGGTTACGCTCACCAGTTGCCGAAAGTAGTGCAACAAGGTTAAATATCGTGTCGATATTATACTTATGAACTGCATAAGCAAGTTTTTGTGGCTCTAGAATATCTAGGGTCACAAAAGGACCATCGGCTAGATGTGGCACGGGGCGTATGTCGGCAGCAACAACATTGTCTCTACCATAAATACCTCTAAAATAGGCTGTAAGCTCCGATCCTATCTGACCACCAGCACCTACAATCAAAATCTTTTTCATTAAATTACTCTATTATTATCTTAACGTTTGAACATTTGGTTCGTGTTTGTAGCCATTTGCGAATTGTCTCTTTTGTTTCGCTAGCCATTGATTTTGAGGTTGAATCAAAATCGATATAACAAATTATCATCGAGTCTGCCACTTGTGAATCAACACCATAGGCAGGGACTTTAGATATTGCAAAGCGATGTGGCGAAGATGCCAAAGCAGCAAATTCACGCGCTATCTCGTCCGAAGGTAGAATATCACGGCTATAAATTTGTAGCTTGTTTTTTAGATCTTCAATCTCTTTGTCTCTATCGTTAATAAGGCTTGTTGATACCTCATAAAAATGTTCAAAGTTTCGGCTACCATCCCTAACACTATCTCCATCTACATTGCGAATCATTAGCGTAACGCCCGATAGTTTGTGGTAGCGCAATCTGTCGTTTAGCTGAGCCACAACATCGCTAGCCAAGGGTTTACCCACAAGCACTACCTCTAGTGCAAGGCTGTCGCTGTCATAATGGCTATGGTAGTCAATTACCTGTGTATCTCTAAAGTCGAAACTGCTATTGATATATGCATCTACGTTTGTTTCAAAGATGGTTTGATTCACAATCTTATATGCAAAAATAACACTTGGCACTAGCATAATTGTAATAACAGCAGCCATATAGCCTCTTAGCCTCTTTTCTCTAACCTTGTCCATCAAGTGTTTCTTTTGAAACTTCATGAACCTAACAAGCGCAAAGGTTGCCAATGTTATAAAAACTGCATTTATCAAGAACAGATATAGCGCACCCAAAAAATATGTTGGCTGCCCAGTACCTAGGCCATATCCTGCTGTACATAGTGGTGGCATAAGTGCCGTAGCAATGGCAACACCCGGAATTACAGTCGATGTGCGGTCTCGTCTACTTTGGGCAATAAAGCCCGCAAGTCCACCAAAGAATGCTATAATTACATCCCACACCGTTGGGTTGGTGCGAGCCAATAGCTCACTCTGAGCAAGCGATAGAGGGGTAATTGCAAAATATATTGCCGAAGCAATAAGGCTAAGCACAACTGCTATTAGCAGATTGCGAAGCGAGCGGTACATAAGCTCCGAATCATAAATACCTAGCGCAACACCAATACCCATGATAGGCCCCATGAGTGGTGAAATAAGCATGGCTCCAATTATGACAGCTGTTGAATTAACATTTAGACCCACCGATGCTATGATAATAGCAAAGATCAAAATCCAAAGATTAACACCCTTAACAACAACGCCTTTTTCGATGCTTGCAATAACCTCTGCCTCGGTAGCCTTGTCTTCGCCAAGGTCGAAACGGTCTTGCAAAAATCTCGCAAGCGATAATTTGATATACCTAAAATTCATAACAAAAATTATTCGTTACTATCGTCACTACTATCTTTGCCCCTTTTTTTGGGATTGTTACCTTCGACAACAACTACAAACTCCCCCTTTGGAGGGTGCTCGGTAAAATGTGTGATTAGCTCGCTCGCTTTTCCACGCACGGTCTCTTCAAACTTTTTTGAAATTTCTCTCGACACCGAAATCGTAGGGTTGTGATCGAATATTTCGCCAAATAGTGTAAGAGTCTTAACTATTCGGTGTGGTGATTCATAAAAAATCATTGTTCGGCTCTCGTCTTTTAGAGCAGTAACAATTTTGTTGCGGCCTTTCTTTGGAGGCAAAAAGCCCTCAAAGGTAAATTTATCGCAAGCCAATCCGCTGTTTATAAGCGCAGGAACAAATGCCGTTGCTCCCGGTAGTGTCTCTACATCGACTCCTTGCTCTACCGCTGCACGCACTAACAAAAAACCAGGGTCCGAAATGCCCGGTGTACCAGCATCGCTCACCAGTGCAACGCTCTGGCCTGCACGCACAAGATTAACTACCGACGAGGTTACACCATGTTCGTTGAACTTGTGGTATGCTCTTAGCGGTTTCTTAATCTCATATTTTGCCAAAAGGATACCGCTAGTGCGTGTATCCTCGGCATATATTACATCAACACTCTTTAGCACGTTGAGTGCTCTGAGTGTAATATCTTCTAGGTTTCCTACTGGTGTAGGAACAATATATAATTTTGCCATTCTTTATAGGAAGCTAAATAAATCTACGCTCTAGTGCCTCTACCAACACTGCCATGTCTTGGCTAGAGTGGTCTATGTTGCTATATTGCAACTCTAGCACCGCACCTTCAAAATCATCGGCACTATCGAGCTTGTTCATAAGTGATTTGTACAACTGTGTATCACCTCCAAATATCGTGCCTACTATTC
>CAYJIL010000119.1:0-5583 GCA_964370235.1 uncultured Rikenellaceae bacterium
TAGGTTGGTAACAAAAAACACCTCTAACAAATTAATGTTAGAGGTGTTTTTTGTTGTGAGTTTATCGGCTGTAATCGTAACCAACCTTTTCCCATGATGCTTCGAATGATGTAACAGGGATGAGTGTGAAACCATAGCTGTAATCGCTACTCTCTGGTAGTCGGTACTCTTGGTATGGTCTTGCACCCCAACTGTCGTCACCGCCAACGCCTTCCATGCGGTAATCGATAGATAGTTCTGTTAAATCTTTTTCGATGAGGTCGCAAGCGTGAGTCTGCTTTTTCATTGAGTTGCGTGCATCGGCATCGTTTTGTACTCCGCCAACATTTCGCCACTGGTATTCAGTGCGAGCTAATTCGCCATCGAACTCCTCGTTGCGGTTTCGGTGTGCGTTAAACTCGATAGGCTCGTCACCCTTAACCATAAGTGCGTTCTTGCCACTTCTGTTTTCGCCAACGCTTACCCAACGAACGCCTGAGCGGTGTCCGTTCTCTTGTGGGCGAACATATGGTACATACATTGCTCTAACGCTAGTTGAGTACTCACCCACAAAGTTGTCGCTGTTGCGGTCGATGTAGTTCTCTTCGGGGCCACGGCCAAAGTAGCGAAGATTGGTGTATTTGCCATCCATAGTCATGCGCATACCAATTCGTGGTATAAAGCCCGTGCCGTTACCGCCTTTGTAGCGCATTGCTACGTGTACAGCTCCGCTAGGATATACCGTGTAGTCGACATAGCATTTTGCATTATGTACTAGGTCGTAGCTAACCGATATGATAGCACAGCCTTTGCCCTTAGATGATGTTACGCTGCTTGCTTTGTGGCTCATCGATGCATCCCTCCAAGGGTATGCCTTGCTTGCCATGCCATAGCCATAGTCGTTATCGGTTGGAGCACGCCAGAAGTTAGGGCGCAAACCTTCGCCATCGAGTATCATTTCGCCTCGTCCCGATAGAGAATAAGAGGTAACAACTCCCGATTGTTTGTCAACTACAAAGCGCAAACCCGAGCCCGATGCCGATGCTGTAATCTTGCTTCCATCGTCTTTTAGCCCAACAGCAGTAGTAGATGAAACTTTGCGCTCTGGTGTTTCGATTGGTAGCTTAAATTGATCCGATGCAACTAGCTCGCCAGCCTCGATACCTGGGCGTGAGCCATCCTTTGCCGTAGCCGAGAAGTTAACAAAATACTCAACACCACGGCTTGGTGCTAGACCCGAAAGCGAAACTTTAATGTTCTTGCTCTCGCCCGGTGCTAGAGATAGCTTTAGTGGCACAGTGCGCACAACACGGTTGTTGGCATACACTTTGTATGAGATGTTATAGTCTGATAGCGATGTAAAGAAGTAACCGTTCTTGATGTTAAACTCGCCCGATCCCAAATCGGTGATGCGTATATTTTGGTAGATGTGCTTAACGTGCTTTAGCCCCGGGTGAGGTACACGGTCGCCACCCACAAGTCCGTTACAGCAGAAGTTACCGTCCGATGGCTGATTCTTGCCATAATCACCACCATATGCCATGAAAGTACCAGCCGATGTTGAACGAGTGCTGTCGGCAATTGACTGATCTGCCCAATCCCAAATAAAACCACCTTGTAGATTGTCATACTTGTAGATTTGATCCCATTGGTCTTTTAGGTTACCCGTACTGTTACCCATTGCGTGAGCATACTCCGATGGAATGTATGGTCTGTCGGTTTTGCTCTCGCCCCAACGCTTTAGTGCTGCTGCCGATGGATATTGAGGGCAGAAAATATCGGTATTCCACTCAAGTAGCGCACGCTCATACTGTACTGGGCGTAGAGAGTCTACACTCTTTAAGAAGTCGTATGTCTCATAAAAATTGATACCATTACCTGCCTCGTTACCTAGCGACCAGAATATAATCGAAGTGTAGTTGCGGTTGCGGTAATACATATTGCGTGTGCGCTCCATGTGTGCATTATGCCATAGAGGGTTGTTGCCAAGTGTGTGTCCTTTTGCTAGCGAATAGCCCATACCGTGTGATTCGATATTTGCCTCGTCACATACATAAAAACCATACTCGTCACATAGCTCATAGAAACGGCGCTGCTGTGGATAGTGGCTACAACGTATTGCGTTTATGTTGTTGCTCTTCATTAGCTCTAGGTCTTTGCGTAGCAGTGCTTCGTCTACGTAGTGACCATCGGTAGAGCTGTGCTCGTGGTAGTTAACACCTTTGATTAGGACGGGCTTGCCGTTAACAAGTAGTTGGTTGCCATCAATCTTGATAGATCTAAAACCAAACTTGAATGGTATGTACTCAACAAATCGTTTGTCGATCTTTGTTCTTAGAACGATTGTATAAAGATTTGGATTTTCGGCACTCCACATCTTTGGGCGTGGAATCACAGCCTCAAATTCTAGTGTGTCTTTAGATGCAGCTGGTAGCACAACATCTTTTGTGTAGTACTTTATAATTTCGCCTTTGTCGTTCAAAATCTCGTAGTATAGCTGCACTGGCTCGTCAGAGTTGTAACTGTTAGAATATACAACATCTAGCTTTAGGTTACCGTGAGTATATGTAGAGTCCATTGTTGCCTCTAGGTGAAAATCGTGTATATGGTATTTGGGCTGAAGGTGTATGTACACCTCACGCTCCATGCCCGATAGTCGCCAAAAGTCTTGGCACTCAAGCCAGCTTCCTACCGACCAGCGATACACTAGTATAGTGATGTTGTTGATACCCTCCTTTACGTATGGGTTCAACAGAAACTCGCCGGGGTTCTTTGAATCTTCGTTGTATCCCACCTTTTGCCCATTCACAAAAATATATACACCACTCTTGGCTCCTGCCATGTTTAGGTATATATCTTTGTCGAGCCATGCTAGAGGCACCTCAAAGTTGCGCTTATACACACCTACGGGTACATTGTCTGGAAGTGTTGGTGGTTTTGGGTTTGCAGGCGCAAACTCATAGGGTATATTTGTGTAGATGGGGTCGCCATAGCCTTGTAGCTCCATGTTACCAGGTACGTTAATATCGTACCAGTTGCTAAAGTTAATGTCGGGGTTAATCACCGAACTAACTGGCAGCTCGTTATGATTGTTTGTGTACAAAAACTTCCATACTCCGTTTAGCGAAATATAATTCTCAGAATTGTTCTTGTCCCATGTTAGTGCCTTTTCTCTATTTGTGTATGAGATAAATTCGGCTCTGGGATGCTCTTTACCCACTGATGGGATTTTGGGGTCTTTCCATTCGGTTAGCTCCTGTGCTGGTGCAAGATTCGATACCGCTAGAGCGAGTAGGGTGATTAAAATAATTTTCATTTGCTTTAATGTGGGATTATTTACCTGCAGACAAACTGCCCTTAATTTATACTATGTTCAGCATATCACAAAACACAGCAAAATTATAAATTTTATTCATTAATATCAACTTTGTAATTTATTATTGTACCTTTGATGGTGTGATAAATGAAGATATGTAAGATGGAACTAACCCAACATCAAAAATTAAATGGTAGCATCCAAGGCGAGCCCATTTACTGCAAGAGAACTTATAAGCCTCTCGAACTCGAGCTTCTAGGAAGGAGCAAGCAGTCGATACTACTTATCTGCCATAGTGGATCTATGGGGATATATCTAAATAGCATATACATTGAAGTATTGGCTAATACAGCAATTTACATCAAGCCACAAGATAGCGTATATTGCTTTGACTGCACCGAGCCCGAGATAACGGCAACAACTGTCCTATTTAACGAAGAAGATATACTGCTTCGTACATCTAGTGCACAAAAAATTTTAAATAACATAGTAGTTAAAGCTATTTCGCTACCACAGGCTAGCTGCCAAAAGGTACTGCATGCGCTAGATTTAATGAATACAACCATTCAGCAGGGCGATTCGGTAGCGCTAGATATTGCTTTTTCGTTGCTTGCAATTACTATATGTAGCATTGCAAAGGAGCTCGAACGTGAGCAGTGCGAAAAGCCATATTCAAAGCCCAAACGGCTGTGTTTAAATTTTTGTATGCTTATCGACGACTGTCAAGCACGAGAACGTAGCCTTGCATTCTATGCCCACAAACTGGGCGTTAGCCCCAACCACCTATCCTATGTTAGCGCACAGGTATTGGGTTATTCGGGTGGGCGATACATAGACGAGGCAATTGCTATAAGGAGTCGTTCCGAGCTACTATTTTCGTCAAAGAGTATAGCACAGATAAGCGATGATTTAGGCTTCTCGAACCAATCTTTCTTTGGTAAATTCTTTAAACGACGTTTTGGACTCTCGCCCATAAACTACCGAGCAAAACATCAATTCTCAAATAATGTAGTGCGAATGTTATAATTTTGACCATTATTTTCTATCTTTGCAGCTAGAAAACACAATAAGTTATGATAGATCAATCACGTTACGCCCTTCGAGGCGCATCTTCGGGTAAAGAGGATGTACACAATGCTATTAAAAATATTGACAAGGGTATATTCCCTAGAGCCTTCTGCAAGGTTGTGCCAGACATCCTAACAGGTAGCGATGACCACTGTATGATTATGCACGCCGATGGTGCGGGAACTAAATCATCTCTAGCATACGCATACTGGAAAAAGACAGGCGATTTGAGCGTTTGGCGTGGAATTGCGCAGGATGCAATCGTTATGAACACCGACGATCTACTGTGTGTAGGTGCTACCGACAACATTCTACTTTCGTCGACAATTGGTCGTAACAAGAGACTAATTCCGGGCGAGGTAATCTCTGCCATCATTAACGGAACCGAGGAGTTCTTGCAGCAGATGAGAGAGATGGGGGTTGGTATCTACTCTACGGGTGGCGAAACTGCCGATGTGGGTGACCTTGTGCGCACAATAATTGTTGATAGCACAGTTACAGCTCGCATGGCAAAGAAAGACGTTATTACTAACGAGGGCATCGAAGATGGTCTAGTAATTGTAGGTCTTAGCTCGTTTGGTCAAGCTACATATGAGAGCGAGTACAACGGTGGTATGGCATCTAATGGCCTTACTTCGGCTCGTCACGATGTGTTTGGCAAGAGTGTTGGTCTAGAATTTCCCGAAACTTTTGATGGTGGTATGCCTAATGAGCTAGCATATATGGGCTCTTATGGTTTGACAGATATGATTGACAGTGTGTCGACAACGGCAGGCAAGCTAGTGCTATCTCCTACTCGCACATATGCTCCTATCATTACTCGCATACTAAAAGAGTGTCGTTCGGCAATTGGCGGAATGATTCACTGTACTGGTGGTGCACAAACAAAAATTCTTCATTTTGCTGGTGATATTCACATTGTAAAAGATAACTTATTCCCAACTCCTCCACTTTTTGAAATCATTCAAAAAGAGAGTGGTACACCATGGGAGCAAATGTACAAAGTGTTTAACATGGGTCACCGCATGGAGCTATACGTTAAACCAGAGGCAGCGCAAGAGATTATCGACATCTCAACTTCGTTTGGTGTAGATGCAAGAATTATTGGTCGTGTCGAAAAGTCGGCAGAGAAAAAGCTAACTATCATCGACAGAGGCGAAACATTCATCTACTAAAGGTAGCATAAGTAAAGGTTCTTGTAACCATTACCATATAAAAAA
>CAYJIL010000120.1:0-5571 GCA_964370235.1 uncultured Rikenellaceae bacterium
AGGAAGTGACAAAAATGTTTTTGAGACAGTTTCATCACTGTGTTTTATAGTAGCCCCTCTTCATATAACTGTATAATACCCTCAAGCAATGCATCTTCGGTAGCTGCATCATATTCGGTCTTTAGGTTTGCTCCAAATATCCTAGCTATATTTTGCCAAAAGAATGCTGCAAATGCACCTCGTAGCTCCTTTACTAGCTCATAGGATGTGTCGCCTGTTTGCCTGTCTATTAGTTTTAGCAAAACACGCCCTTGGTACACCGACATGCGCTTGAGTATTGGGGTGTACTCTCGTTTGAGCTCTTTCTCTATGTTTTTGATGTACTCTTTGCGGTCGGCATTTTTGGGGATATTCTCCAAATCTCTCTCCATTTGTGCAAGCCTTCGGCTAGCCTCTTGCGCTATTGGGTAGGTTACCCTAACAGCATTAATTAAACGGCGATATCTTTTTAGAGCATTATCGCCACGCCTGCCAGGCCTGAATATGGGCACGGTTGCTACTTTGGCAACAAGTAGAGTATCACCATTATAGACGGTCTGCCTTCTAGTTATCACACGAGGAGTCTGTGCCGATAGCGTAGTTGCTGTCAGCAGTAGAAAAAGTGTGCCTAACGTTAAATTTTTGACCATCTGTTGCGATAATTAGTTAACAAAGCTATGAAAAAAAGGCCATATATTTAACTAAAATAACTCTAAATTATTATCAAATTTAATTTTTAATATAAAAGTAACCTCTGTTTTGTTATATATTTACTATATTTGTAGTCAAGTTGCGGAGTCCTGAATGTAGCTTTGGGATCGTATATTTCAAAATCTTTTATTGTGAAAAGTATTGTAATTAATGGCTCTGCAAAATGCATTGGTTGTGTAAAGTGCATTAAGCATTGTCAGGTGAAATCTATATCGCATGATGGTTCTCATGCGTCAATTTTAGATACCGATTGTTTGGTTTGTGGCAAATGTATAGATGCGTGCCCTAATGGCTATATCGAACTACGAGATGATATAGCAGCGGTTCGTCGCCTAATTAAAGAAAATGATAAAGTAGTAGCATCAATATCGCCTCAGTGGTTAGCTGAGTTTGGTGGTATTGGGCTTTCTCGCATGGTTGAAGCTCTTCATCTGTTGGGCTTTTCGGCTGTGAGCGATAGCTCGTCTGCCGCTGGTTATTTGCGTGATGGTACTATGGCATCTTTTGAAGGGCTAAAGGGAGGTGTGTATATATCGTCTCTTTGCCCCGTTGTAACCTCTATGGTAGAAAAGCACTTTCCTAGTGCTGTTGATAAAATAATTCCAATGCCATCTATTTCGCTTTTGCATGCTCGAATGCTAAAGAGTCATTATGGTAGTGATACTCTGGTTGTAACTATTACTGGTTGTGTTGCTGCAAAGCAAGAATCACTGCAAAATAGCGAAGAAATTGCAGCTGCAATTACATTCGAAGAGCTAAGCGAGTGGTTTGCAAAGGAGCGAATAGACTTTGATAAAATAATGGGTGGGCCATCATACCAAATGGCTCCCTTGGGTGGCGAAGAGCATCGCCGTCACATAATTCCGGGTGGTTTGTTTAATACCGACTATATGGCATCGGTTGGCCGTAGCGATATTGTTGCGGTAAATGTTTCGGGTCAAAACCGAATTCAGTATATGTTGTCGGATATCGATTACGATAACTTAGACTATCCCCTATTTCTAGATTTATATGCTTGCGAAGAGGGCTGTCTAACTAGCGAAGGCTCTATTGCTAAACGAGAGAATGTAGCAAAAGGTTTGCGATTTATTAACCGTTTATCGGGAGTTGATTTGGCAGAGGTTACCACAACTCCATTAATTGTTAATGGTTTTAACTCTGTTGTAAACTATACTGCTGCTCAGGTTAGCCTACCTGTATCCGAGCAAGCACTAGCAGATACATATAACCACTTGGGTGTAAAACAAGGTGGTAGTAGTGACGATTGTGGCGCTTGTGGTTATCGATCTTGCCATGATTTTGCAGTTTCTCTAAACCGAGGCAATGTAATAGACGATATGTGTATCGTATATCGTAACCAGGCCATTGCCGAGCAGTTTAGCGCATACATATCTACTAGCCGTTCGGGTATATTTATTGTCGACCAAAACATGTGTATTGTTCGTTCAAATAAAGTATTCTCGTCGTTGTTTACTGTTAGCCAACGTGTCGAGTATGACAAAGATTTGGGGCTGCGAGGTGCCGATATAACTTCGTTGGTGCCATTTCATAAGAGTATTAAAACTCTGCTATCATCAAACGATACCGATATATGGGAGAACGATTTTCAGCACCAAGGTCGCATGTTAACAGTTACCTTAATTGCGCTTCGTTCACAAAACAAAGTGTGTGGTATTGTTCGTAATCTATTCTCGGAAGATATTGCACGAGAGGAGATTATAAACAAAACTCGCAAGGTAATCGATCGTAACCTAGAGACAATTCAAAAGATTGCCTATCTATTGGGCGATACGGCTTCGGAGACCGAGGCTGTTCTTAATTCAATCATAGAATCGCAGGAGGGTAGCTATGAATAGTGCAGATGAGAGTTTTATAGAGGTTGCCTCTAGTCAACTGTCGGAGTATAGGCAAAAAATATCGGGCGATGTCTTTTTGAAAGCAAGGCACGATGGCCGCACCATTATGGTATTGAGCGATGGTGATGGTAGTGGTATCAAGGCAAATGTAATAGCCTCTGTTATTGCTACTATGGCGCTAAACTATGCCAAGACTCAGCGTTCGATGCTAAAGAGTGCGCGAGCCGTAATCGAAACTTTTGCTCGTGGTCATAGGTCGAGAGATCACATGCAGGCAACGTTTACTGTTGTCGACATATCTGATAGTGGCGAGGTGCGAATTATGGAGTTCGCCAACCCATCTAGGGTGATTATGCGTGATGGGAAAATATGCAACATCCCTAGCCGCAGAGAGATTATTCGTTTAGATACCAAAGATATTGTTCACCTATACATCACCGAATTTAATATGGTCTTTGGCGACCGCATTGTGCTTTTTAGCGATGGGGTAGTGAATTCGGGTTTTGCGACTCACCGCATGCCATCGGGCTGGGGCGAACGTGGCATTAAAGACAAGCTAGAGCAGACAGTGGCCATCGATAACGAAATATCGGCAGCCGACCTATGCCGTGTGGTGGTGCAAACTAGCGAGGTTAACGATATGTTTAAGGTTAAGAATGATATTACGTGTGCTTCGGTATATTTTCGTCGTCCTCGCAAGATACTTGTATCAACTGGTCCTCCGTTTAAAGAGTCTAGCGACAAAGAGATGGTGTCGACCATACTATCATATGATGGAGCAAAGATTGTTTGTGGTGGTACTACGGCACAAATTGTCTCACGAGAGAGTGGCCGTGACGTATCGGTGATTATGAAACGTGACCCTTCGGGCTTGCCTCCCGAGTCTGTAATCGAGGGAATCGACATGGTTACCGAGGGTGTGTTAACGCTTGGCAAGGTAAAGCTAATGCTACAAATGCTTAAAGACGATACGGTAAAAGGCAAAGGTATCGATAGTCGTTTTGTTAAGCTACTCTTGAGCCACGATGTAATCGAGTTTTTGGTTGGTAGCAGGATAAATAGTGTGCATCATGACCCTACTATGCCAATGGAATTGGAGCTTAGGCGCACCGTTATACGTGACATTGCAAAACTGCTAGAACATAAGTATATGAAAACGGTGAAAATTCGTTTTATATAGTTTAGTTTTGGCAAAAACGATAAAATTGAGCTAGGAAATCAATAGCAGTAAAAAATACTTTTTTTAAACCGATATAATAATATTTTTTTTTGCTGTAATGTAGCCACTAATAAGCATTTGCGCAATAAGTTATTAGTTTGAAATGTTCTTTAAGACTAACTTTTATAGCGTAAACACTTTTATAATTAATAAAAATAGCTATCTTTGTATATAAGCATCTAGTAATCAAGAGATAGAAATTACTTTAATTTAGTATTTAGGTTGTTGTTTTAGATTTTAATAGCCTATTTGCTTATGAAAAGAAAGTTACTTTGCGTCTTTGGGTTGTTTTTTGTTATATCAGTGAGTTGTTGAATTATTTATTAGAACGTTTGACCTTTGGTTGTTCGTATTTGTAGTAATTATGGAAAAAAAGCTAGTTGTAAAAATTTGTACTGGTACATTGTGTTACGTTATGGGTGGAGCCGAATTGCAAGTAATAGATGAATATCTACCGAGTGAGATGCTAGATAAACTAGATATCAAAGGTGCTCCTTGTTTAGATCACTGTAACAAGTGTGACGGTCCAAAAGCTCCATTCGTAGAAGTTGGAGACAAAGTTATCTCTGAGGCATCGGTGGAAAAAGTTGTTCAAGCCATCAAGGAGGCGTTAAAGTAATCAAACTATTTTGTCAAATTTGATAGGAGTTTAAAGAAAAGGAGGGAGGCTATTGCCTCCCTTTTCTTAATTAAAGCAATTTGTTGCTACCATTCAAAGTACTATTGCTTTGTGTAGTTAGCATTTAGATGGCTACTGTGCCCTATCAGTCGCACACTATTCTATGTCAGAAATAATATATCCTTGGGGTGATTCACGCCCCTATAACAGTTACTCTCGCTACTTTAAAGAGTTGTTTGGTCGCCGCATGCAAAAGCTATCTATTGATGCTGGGTTTTCGTGCCCCAATCGTGATGGCTCGTTGAGTGTGGGTGGTTGTACCTTTTGTAATAACAAGGCGTTTAATCCATCGTATTGTCGCCGCTCAGACTCTATTACTACACAAATAGAGGAGGGTATAGCCTTTGCTGCCCATCGCTACAAAAAAGCAGGTGGTTACTTGGCATACTTTCAGGCATATTCAAACACTCACGCACCACTAGAGGAGCTGCGCCGAATATACGATACTGCACTATCACACCCGCTGATAGATGGTATTGTGGTGGGAACTCGTCCCGACTGCGTAGACGAGGCAAAGTTAGACTACTTTGCACAGTTGTCAAAGCAATACTACGTGGCAATAGAGTATGGTGTTGAATCGTGCTATGATAAAACGCTCATCGACATTAATCGCATGCACGACTTTGCTTGTAGCCAAAGGGCGATTGCAATGACAAAGCAACGAGGAATAAAGGTGGGGGCACATTTTATTTTGGGTTTGCCTGGCGAGAGCAAAGAGATGGCGATTGAGCAAACCGAGCTAATTAATAGTTTGGGGCTCGATACTGTGAAGTTTCACCAGCTACAAATTTTTAAAGATACGGCAATGGAACATGACTTTGCTGTTAACCCCTCACGATATAAACTATTCGAGCTAGATGAGTATATAGAGCTCTTTGCCACAATACTATCTAGGTTGTCGCCATCGCTCATAGTCGAGCGTTTTGCCTCGGAGGCTCCTCCACGCTACAACGTAACCCAGAGCTGGGGTAAGGTGCGTAACGAAAGGCTTTGGCAACTTCTCGAAAAGTATCTTATCGAGAATAATATTCACCAAGGATCGGCACTGTAAATGTGGCATTAATTCATATAAATAAAGAAACTGTCTCAAAAACATTTTTGTCACTTCCTGAATCGCATAAATACTC
>CAYJIL010000121.1:0-5427 GCA_964370235.1 uncultured Rikenellaceae bacterium
GCCATGCTTACAATCGCAAGATCTTTAAGCTGTGCAGGGTCAACCTTTGATGGAGAGTCAATCATAACATCACGTCCCGAGTTATTTTTTGGGAATGCGATATAGTCACGAATGCTGTCGGTTCCTCCAAATATCGAACACCAGCGGTCTAGACCAAAGGCGATACCGCCATGTGGAGGTGCGCCAAACTTAAAGGCATCGATTAGGAAACCAAACTGGCTGTCTGCCTCCTCTTTTGTAAAGCCAAGCACCTTGAACATATGATCTTGAATGTTGCTATCGTGAATACGAATAGAACCACCACCAATCTCAGAGCCGTTCATTACAAAGTCATAAGCATCGGCGCGCACTTTGCCTGGGTCGCTAGCAAATAGCTCCATATCTTCCATAACTGGCGATGTGAAAGGGTGGTGCATAGCAAAGAATCTGCCGCTCTCCTCGTCCCACTCTAGTAGAGGGAAGTCAACTACCCATAGTGGTGCAAACACTGTGTTGTCACGAAGACCAAGTCTACCACCCATCTCTAGGCGTAGCTCACATAGGGCGTTAAGAGTCTTTTTCTTGTCGCCACAAAGGATTAGCACTAGGTCGCCATCCTCACAACCCACTCTTTGTGCAATAGCAGCCAAATCGTCTGATGAGTAGAATTTGTCAACCGATGATTTGTATGCTCCACCATCTTTGCGCATGTGTACCATGCCCGTAGCACCAATCTGTGGGCGCTTAACAAAGTTTGTTAGCTCGTCGGTTTGCTTGCGAGTGTAACCGCTACACCCCTTGCAACATATAGCACCAATATACTCTGCCGAATCAAATACTGGGAAATCTTTACCCTTTACAAGGTCTGAAATATCGTTAATGACCATCTCGAAGCGAATGTCTGGCTTGTCGCAACCATACTTCTCCATTGCCTCTGCATAGCTAATGCGAGGGAAGTTACCACTAAACTCAATTCCTTTAACCTCTTTTAGCAGGTGTTTAGCAAGCCCCTCAAAAGTGTTAAGTACATCTTCACGCTCGACAAATGCCATCTCACAGTCTATTTGTGTAAACTCGGGCTGACGATCGGCACGCAAATCCTCGTCACGGAAACACTTCACAATTTGGAAGTAACGGTCGTAGCCTGCCACCATAAGCAGCTGCTTGAACGTTTGTGGAGACTGAGGAAGAGCATAAAACTCGCCTTGATTCATGCGTGAAGGCACAATAAAGTCACGTGCTCCCTCGGGAGTTGACTTAATAAGGTATGGAGTTTCAACTTCTAGGAATTTGTCTGCATCAAGATATTTACGAACCTCCTGTGCTAGGCGGTGGCGTAGCTCCATTGCCTCACGCAAAGGGTTACGGCGAAGGTCTAGGTAACGATACTTCATGCGTAATTCGTCGCCACCATCGCTATTGTCCTCGATAGTGAACGGAGGAGTCTCCGAGCTGTTAAGTACCTTAATTGTAGATGCAATAATCTCTATATCGCCCGTTGGCATTTTGCTGTTTTTTGAGCTGCGCTCTTTTACCTCTCCTTCGACCTGAATAACAAACTCTCTACCAAGAGTAGCTGCTATTTCTGCCATTTGTGGGTTTACACTCTCGTCAACAGTAATTTGAGTAATACCATAACGGTCTCTCATGTCGATGAATGTTACTGCTCCCAGCTTGCGTACCCTTTGTACCCAGCCCGCTAGTGTCACCACTTGTGAGCAATTCTCTAGGCGAAGTTCGCCACACGTTTTTGTTCTGTACATATCTTTAGTTGTTTACTATTTTTTTTCATACCTTTGTATAGATAATTTATCTATACCGAGAGTTTAAGATTACAAATATCGCTATTTTAATGGATAGTTTAGACAAAAAAGACGAAAAATTTATGCGCCTTGCTCTCGAAGAGGCAAAAAAAGCACTCTCAAGGGACGAGGTACCCATTGGAGCGGTTATCGTTTGCCGTGATAGAGTAGTGGCAAGAGGGCATAATATGACCGAGGCACTGTGTGATGTAACGGCACATGCCGAAATGCAGGCGATAACGGCAGCAGCAGCAACTATCGGTTCAAAATATCTTAACCAGTGTAGCCTATATGTCACCATTGAGCCATGCCCAATGTGTGCATCGGCAGCCTACTGGGCACAAGTGGGCGAAGTAGTATATGGCGCAGGCGACCCCAAGCGTGGTTATAGCGTGGTGGGCGGTTCGTTGCTTCACCCCAAAACAAAAGTTCGTTGCGGTGTCCTAGCCGATGAGTGTGGCGAATTGGTTAAAAACTTTTTTGTTAGCAAGAGAATCTAATGGCACTAATTGATGATATAAGGCTTTCGCTTGTAGGGCTTCGTCACAGCGATAAAATATATCTGCTCGAACATTTTGGTTCGGCAGAGGCTATCTTTGCAGCTAGTGACGAGGTGTTGTGCACCCAGGCCGAGCTAAACGAAAAGGCTCTAGCCAAGCTACATGAGCCCTCGTGCCTAGAGCGTGCACAAAACGAGCTACAATTCATCGAGCGCTATAAGATTCGTACTCTTGCCTATGACTCTTCGCAATTCCCCTATCGTGTAGCCTCAACTCCCGATTCACCATCGATGCTGTTTGTAAAAGGCGATATCGACTTTACCGACTCTGGCAAATGGATAGCCGTTGTTGGCACTCGCAAAGTGAGTGATGAGGGCAAGATAAACACTCGTACACTCATAGAGGATATTGCACGTGAGTTCCCTTCGGCAGTAATAGTTAGTGGTTTGGCATTTGGTGTCGACATTGCAGCGCATAGAGCAGCACTAGATTGTGGTTTGCGCTGTGTGGCAGTGGTTGCGCATGGGCTCGATACGCTATATCCTAGTGTTCACCGCCAATGGGCAAAAGAGATTATCGAAAAGGGTGGTGCTATTGTAACCGAGTTTTGTAGTGGCACACCTTCTTTGCCGCCATATTTTGTGCAGCGCAACCGTATAATTGCTTCGCTTAGCGATGCTGTATTTGTGGTTGAGTCGGCAGGTAAAGGTGGCTCGATGACAACGGCAGATATTGCCAATAGCTATGATAGAGAGCTTTTTGCGTTTGCAGGTAGAAATTCCGACAAAAACTATGTGGGCTGTAATCGCCTAATCAAAAACCATAAAGCATCGCTATACCAAGATATATCTGATCTAAAATACATAATGGGGTGGGAGAGCGAAAATGCAAATTTTGACTTAACCCTGTCGCTTAATAGTTTAGAATCAAAAATATATCGAGCAATGGGCAATGAGCCCATAAGCGCCGAACAAATCGTTGAGCTTGTAGATGAGCCCATTTACAAAGTTTTTTCGGCACTCTCTGCAATGGAGGTAAATGAGATTATAAAGTCCGTCAAGGCACGTATGTATATAAAGTTAAAGTAATAAAATGAAATTTGTAGATACACATTCACACCTTTTTTCAACAGAATTTAATGGTGATAGAGCTGCCGTAAGAGAGCGTGCCATGCAGGCAGGGGTAACTCGTGAAATTCTAGCAGCCGTTGACTCTAGTAGTCACGATAGGCTGTTCGAGGTTGCAGACAGCTATCCCGATGCACTTTTTGCGGCAATGGGTTTACACCCCACTTCGGTGAACGATAACCCCAATTGGAAACGTGAGCTAGAGATAGTAAAGGAGCACTTGGCATCCTCTCGCAAGTTTTATGCCATTGGCGAGGCTGGTCTCGACTTGTACTGGAGCAAAGATTTCTTAAAGGAGCAGCAAATAGCTCTTCGCACACAAATAGAGCTTGCACTAGAGTATGATCTACCGCTGATACTACACACTCGTGATGCGTGGGAGCAAATGATAGAGCTCTTGAGCGAATACAAAGGTTCGGGTATGCGTGCGGTAATGCATGGTTACTCGGCAAGCGAGCTCGAGTATGAAAAGCTAGAACCCATAGGCGATATATATGTGGGCATTGGTGGAGTGGTGACATTCAAAAACTCTTCGCTTGCTGCTACTGTGCGCCAAATTCCACTCTCTCGCATAGTGCTAGAGACCGATGCGCCCTACCTTACGCCACACCCATACCGTGGGAGTCGTAACGAGGCGCAATATATTCCGCTTATTGCACAGCAAATTGCCCAAATCAAAGGCATAAGCGTTGAGCAAGTAGCACAAATTACCACCACTAATGCCGAGACACTTTTTTGTCTACCTAAATAGCAAAATATGAAAGAGAGAATATTAATAATATATATGGGTGGTACGATTGGTATGAAAACCAACCCTGCAACGGGTTCGCTAGCGCCATTCTGTTTTCACCAAATCGAAGAGGAGATCCCCGAGCTCAAAAAGTTTAATGTCGAGATTGTGACACACTCTTTTTCGCCCATTTGTGACTCGTCAAATGTTGGTGTTGCAGACTGGGTTGAGCTTGCTACGGTAATAAAGAACAACTATCCATATTACGATGGTTTTGTGGTTTTGCACGGTACCGATACCATGTCCTACACGGCATCGGCGCTTAGCTTTATGCTCTCAAACCTAAATAAACCAGTCATCTTTACTGGTAGCCAAATTCCAATTGGAGTTTTGCGCACCGATGGTCGTGATAACCTTATTTCGGCAATTGAGATTGCAGCTGCTAAGCAGGCAGGCAAGCCACATATTTGCGAGGTGTGTGTGTATTTTGAGAATAGGCTCATGCGTGCCAATCGCACAACAAAATTTAGTGCCGAGCGCTTTAATGCCTTCTTTTCGCATAACTACCCACCTCTTGCCGAGGCAGGTATCGACATTGAGTATAACAGAGATCATTGCCGCAAGGTAGACCTTTCGATGCCTCCTTTCGATATTAATACCCAAATGTGCCAAGATGTTGTGCTCATTAAACTATATCCGGGCTTAGATCAAAAAACGCTTAGTGCCATGCTGTCGGTAGAGGGCTTGCGTGGAGTAGTGCTAGAGAGTTATGGGTCGGGTAATGCACCTGCTAGCGAGTGGTTTACTAGCGAGTTAAAGAGGGCTATCGAGCGTGGAATCGTAATCCTTAACACCACACAGTGTAGTTCGGGTTCGGTGAATATGGAGCTTTACGACACGGGTCGCCATCTCGAAAGCATTGGTGTTATTAGTGGCAAGGACATAACGTGCGAGGCTGCCATCACCAAAATGATGTTCTTGCTAGGCAGTGGTTTCAAGTCGTTAGAACTTCGCCAATACCTTAGCTCGTCTATTAGGGGCGAAATGAGTGAGTAGGAGCATAGGAGTTATTTTTGTATAATTATCACATATCAACAAAAAAAATAATTATATGCTACTATGTTGTTTTGTAGTGTGTTAGTTGTTGAGGTGTAGTTTTTGTGTGATTTTTTTGCTGCGAAATTTTGCAATAATAAAAATTGTTCCTATATTTGCACTGCAATAAAGGAAACAACGTTGCATAACTGGTGTGGTAGTTCAGCTGGTTAGAATACCTGCCTGTCACGCAG
>CAYJIL010000122.1:0-5245 GCA_964370235.1 uncultured Rikenellaceae bacterium
GGTCGTGAGGCTACCCCACTGGCATATAGCCACATGGGCATAGCAGCACCAATAAGCGAACCATCTCTATTTGACAAATAGAGCAAATTGACAGAATTAATAAACATAGATTTATTATTCTACTGACTTTTACACAAAACCATGAGTAAAAATATTTTATTAGATGTAAATATTATACGCTTAATATCAATAGCATGTGTTGTAATGATGCATGTTTTCGCAATTTATGCTGGAGGGTGGTCGCCCCCAAAAGATATTGAGAGTGTATCTGCATACTACTACATTCCCAAGTTTCTGGTAGGTATTAGAATGCCGAGTATCACCATGATTGCGGGATATGTATTTGCATACCAAATACTAACACTTAAAAGAGAATACAGTATTTGTAGTGTAGCAAAATCTAAGTTTAAAAGATTAGTTATTCCTTGTATATTTTTTGGAATATTATACACTATAATTGTGGAGCAACCAGATAGTTATTTTACTAGCAAGGTAATCAAAGACGTTATCTCAGGTGTGGGGCATCTATGGTTTCTACCTATGCTATTTTTATGTTTTATTACCCAAACAAGTATTCATAACAAAATATTTGAACCTGCAAAAAACAAATATAAAGTACACATACTACTACTCATATTGTCACTGATGCTAGTGTACATACCCATGCCCTCGATAAGATTATTTGGATTAAAGGCATTTGCCCAATACTTCTTATACTTTAATCTTGGATACCTAATATATTACTACAGAGAACACATAAAATCTAGAATCAATCTTAAAAGCATTATAACACTACTAATCCTATATATCATAATATTCTTTTGCTATATATGGATTAAGAATCACTATATTATCTCTTTAGATCATGTGAGCTTTATTGATAAATCAATCAAAGAGCTTATAAGCCGAAGTTATTTGGTAGCCATATCAATAGTTGGCTCAATGCTACTGTATACAGCTATAAATAGATATTTATCGCACAAAAATGGGCAAATCAATCATGATATAACTACTATGTGTTCATTGTGTTATGGTGTTTATATTTACCATCAATTCATAATACAAATATTATATTACCACACATCACTACCACAAATTTTGGGTTCATATTATCTTCCTTGGGTCACATTAATTATTACATTAGCAGGCTCAATTTATTTAACAAAGTTTACTTTGAAGACAAGATTTGGGTATTATCTAATTGGCTAGCACATAGGTGTAGTTATAGTTTGCACCTAGTGCCAAAAGTGGCATATTTTTTGAGATCATAAACTTATTAAACCTATTAATATTATGGCTTCAAACATTAAATATCACCTATCACTAGTAGCAGCAAATGTGCTATATGGGATAAACTACTCCTATTATAGGTCGGTACTAGAGGACACCATGTCGGTTGGTAGCCTCTTTTACTTGCGAGTATTGTCGGTGGCTCTATTGGTTGCCCCCTATATGTTTATAAAAGGTATATGGCGAATCGAGCTAAGAGATTTGCCCGACATATTGGTGTTTGTGGTGCTCATATCGTTTGGTAGGCAGTTATTGCTACTAAAGGGAATGGAGCATGCCTCGCCTATTGATGGTTCGATTATTACTACTCTAGCCCCTATACTCATTATTACTATTGCAGCTATCACAATTAGGGAGAGAGTAAAAGGTCGTGCGCTAGTGGGACTTATCGCTGGTTTTGGAGGAGCAATTCTGCTCATTCTAACCACCAAAAGCCGAGGTGCAGGCTCTAGTCTTATAGGTAATCTACTAATATTGATTAGTATTCTTTCGCTATCGCTCAACACAATTCACATAAAACGTGCACTATCCAAGTACAACGTCTTTACGGTGATTGGCTGGGCTGCCATCATCTCTACCATAATCACTACTCCACTGTTTGCCAAGGAGCTATGGTCTACAAGCTTTAGCACTCTAAGCATTGGGCAATGGAGCGAGGTTGGCTACCTTATTACCGCAGGAACAGCACTAGCGTCACTGCTACTTTACTATGGGTTAAAACACGTATCGGCAACTGCCGAGAGCATATACATATATCTACAACCAATAACAGCTGCTGTTTTCTCGGTAGCACGAGGGCAAAACACCATCGCTCCCGAAGTTGTAGTTGCATCGCTACTAATTATGGTTGGTGTATATTTCGTGCAACAAGGAGCCCCCGAAAAAGGGAAAATTTCGCTTTAACTCCTATTTCCACACACCTCACTAGCATAGAAGGATAAAAGTCATATGCTAGATCTTGTCGCTTATTGAAAATACTACGGCTATTTTTTGAGTGAATGTTTTTGGTTATTTTTTGCAGTCAAAAGTAACCCCAAAAGAGTAACGAGCAAATGGAGTATGTTAGAAAACAACAATAGGGTGTCACGATTCAAAAATCGTAACACCCTATCATTAAAATATAATTACTTTACAATAAAGCTCTCTTTGTATATATAACGGCAGCTGGTATAATAGCTCCAATAACTAGTGACAGCAAAAGAATAACCATCTTACCTGGGCCACTTGGCTCGTCTGGGCCATCAGCAAAACTAATTACACGTGTGTTCGAAGTATTAAACACTTGTGTTAGCTCATTATCCTCACGTCTTTGTAGAAGATAGATAAAAAGCTCTTGCTTGATAGCTTGCTCACGCTCGATGCTAAGTAGCTCTTTGGCTTGAAGAGGCGTAGATGATAGATTTCTTCTATTTTTTGTATCCTCTTTAGCAAGGTTGGTTTGTTGTAGTTTAATAGTTGTAATAAGGTCGTTAATTGAGATTTGTATTACATCTCTTAGCGACTTAATATTAACAATCATATCCTCAACAAGGGGGTTATCCTCGCTACTATTGTTAAGCAGTAGGTTTTTACTAAGAACTAGGTTATTGTATTGACTAATGAGCTCCTCAATCGAAGAGTTGTTAATACCTGTGTTAGCAGGTAGTAGCTCGTTAATCTTACTATCATCAACTTTGTCGATATAATCTTTAATGTAGTTAGCCATCGACAGCTGGTTGCGTAGTTCAAGAATTTTATTGTTGTTCTCGGTATTTTGTGCAAGTTGAATTGTAGATACTGCACCAAAATCAGGAACTAGCTTATCACTCTTAAACTCTGCAATAGTAGCATCTACGCTCTCTAGTTCACGCGTGATAACTTCTAGACGATTGTTGATAGAATTAGCTGTACTGTTTGCAAGCTCATTCTTTTGATTTACAACATTTTCGTTATAAACAGTAATTAGAGTATTAAGAATATTATCGGCTCTTTCTACATTTTCGTCATCTATCGAAATATCAATTACCGATGCATCTTTTTCACGAAGGCTAACACCTAGTTTCTTTAGATACTCTTTGGCTCTTGATTTGCTACTCTTTTTGCTAACCAAATGACGTACTCCAACACTAGTTTCGTCATTAAAATTGTCGTTAGTTGTAATTACAATTTCACCATAAGGAGTAACTATTTTTTGGTTTACTTGTCCTTCGAACTTACCTTTCGCCTCATACTCCTCGCCCATTATATAGGCAGTAACATCGGTGATAATAAAATCGCTTGCATTACGAAATTTAATGCGGAATGTACTAGAAGATACATTTTTGGGCTCGTTAGTTATTACAGCAGTAAAAGGAGTGCTATTATAAAGGGCCAACCACCCTGTCATACCATATCTTGCACTATAGCTATATTGCAACCCAAGCCTCTCAACTACATTTTGCATATAACGAGTGGTTTTCATCTGATGAATCTCATTATTGATATTGGTATTTGACTGGAATATACTAGCACCAATACCCATAGAAGAGGCAACCTTGCTACTAATACTGTTATTTGCATCCTGATCTTTAATTAGAATTGACGCAATACGGTGATACTCGTTAGGTGTGTTGAATGCATATGCAAGACCTAGAGAGGCAGTAATAGCACATGATGCAACAAAAATCCAAAAATTAGATTTTATTAGGTAATAAATCTCTTTTATCGAGAAATTCTCGTTTCTATTTTCCATGTTTTACAACTAGTTTGTGAATAGTACTGCTATTGTTGTTAGTGCTGTTGCCACCGAAAGCCAGAACGATGGATTTTGTAGTGTGTTACCTACCGAAGTAGATTGGTTTGTTCTAGTTTTGTTTGGTTCAACATATATAAAGTCACCTTGTTGTACGAAGTAAGCTGGTGATTGATATAGGTTTTGTGATCGTAAGTCTAGCTGGTAGGTAACTCGTTTGCCATCCTGCTGACGGGTAAGAAAGACCTTACTTCTTTCGCCATAAATAGTTAAGTCGCCTGCCATACCAATAGCTTCGATGATGGTAGTTTGATTTCTTGTAATGTTAATTATACCCGGAGTTTTAACCTCGCCAAGTATAGTGAATCGAAGATTCAAAAACTCAACAGTTACGATTGCGTCTTTGAGCTGATTGCTGTCGATAAGGATGGTTTTAATCTCTTGGGCAATTTGCTCTCTAGTTAGACCAGCGATGTGGATTTTACCTATTACAGGAAAGTCGATATACCCTTCTGAATCGATAGTGTAACCCGAAAGATTACCATTTGTATTATTCAATGCCGTTGCTACTTCTTCGGCACCAGCAACTTGCTGAATACGTGGCAGGTTGAATAGCATTGCTAACTGTGGATTTTTGCTAGAAACAACAATTGATATCATGTCGTCTGGTCGCACAGTGATGTCTGTGCCCATATCCATACCTATCTCTCTACCTGGCTGAACGTCCTGAAAATAGGCAACTTCTTTTTGTGTTGCACACGAGTGCAGCGTTAGAAATGCTATAATTAGCATTAAAAATCTGTTCATATTTTATAAATTTAGTTTTATAGTATCGCTATTATTTGATGATGATTTTCTTTTTTTATGTGGTGCTACACGCAAGCCAACACGCAAGCCATTCAGTTTTACAAGACTAATACACAAGCACTTACAAACACAATATAGTTTACCCCGCACAACACAATATAACTTCTTTGTGCAAAGGTAGTTATTTTTTATGAATATAGCGATTATTTGCTATCAATCACACTTTTTCGGCTTTGGGGCAATTTACTATATAGGCAGTACTACAGCTACTTAGTTGTCACTAGGAACGATCACACTTAATCCTCTACCAATACACTCTATTTCGAGAGGTAGCACTGGGCCTAGCTCTCCATCAATATCTACGGTGAGGCTATCTTCGCTCGTTACACTCATCTTGCGAGTTTTAAAGTAAACAACTCCTTTGGGATATTTCTTTTT
>CAYJIL010000123.1:0-4937 GCA_964370235.1 uncultured Rikenellaceae bacterium
CGACAAGAGTTACTACATACTCATGTGGGCCGATGTTAATGGTGATGCAAACTACTCTACCACTAGCCTCAAGGCTGTCGAAATAGTTAGCAGCAACCAAAATGGCGAAGCATGGGCAGGCAAAATAGAGATTCTAGCTGGCAGAGAATCTAAATCGCATACCATCACACTAAAGCGTGCTGTGGCAAAAGTTAAACTCATAGAAACTGGCGAAATTAGCAAATCTAGCTCGCTTGTAGCAACATTTACCACGGCCAAAATATATAACGTTAGTAGTGGTAGTACTAGCAAGAACATTACCGAGATTCAGACAATAAACATTAACGAAGCGGTAGATGCAAGTGGAGGCAATGTTACACTAGGCGAGTTTCATCTGTTTGCTCCACAGTCACAGCAAATGTTGGTCGATTTTTCGTTTAAGATGAATGATTCCAAATCGTTTGTTGTATCGAACATTCCTTTGCAGGCCAACTACATTACCGATATTATTGGAACATACAATCGCACCTCTATGGATAGTTTTAGTGTGCTAGTAGATCACCAATGGCAGCAACAAGCAGACGAAGAGCCCGAAACACCCGACGATAACACTACACTATATCGTGTAGGCGATTTATACCCCAACGCCTCATTGCCAATTGGCGTGGTAGTTTCGATATATAATTCGGGCAAGAATGGCAAAATTGCATCACTTGGAGAGATTGGTGTTAAATGGTCAACAAATAGTAGTTCATTAGCTGCATCACAAGCTACGAGCAGTAGCAATGGTATGGCAAACATGGCGGTAATTTCGAGCATAGATAACTGGCGAACTCTATACCCAGCGGCGGCATGGGTAGACGACATGAACGATAGTGGTACAACATACATAAGCGGTGCCAAGGGAATATGGTACCTACCTGCAATTGATGAGCTAGCTGCCATAGCAAATGTTATGGCTACTATTAATGAGACGCTTGACGAATCGGCATATGCCATTCCGTTCTATCTAGAGTATGCCTATTGGTCGTCATCGACAAGTAGCACTGGCACCCCAATTGCGTATAGCTGCAAGTACAACACACCAAACCCACATGTGGTTAACCAAGAGCCTTTAGATGCTATAATGTCGGTGAGAGCTGTGCGATCATTCTAGTAGTTAGTTGCTATTTATGTAAGCAAATCAAATGTTTTGCATTGTTGTGCACACGAAACAAAAAAGAGTGGTTATCTCGAAATTTTCGAAATAACCACTCTTACCTTTTGAAACTCTTGTTACTATCCTTTTGTGTTGGTAATATTATAGACTAGCAAAGTAATTTCGTGCCGTTTGGGCATCGTTTTTAATGGCTTCTATGAGCTCATCTCGTCTAGCAAATTTTATCTCCTCACGAATTCTCTTTAGAAGAGTTACTTCGACTTGCTTACCATATAGGTCGCCATTATAGTCAAATATATTTACTTCGAGCAAGGGTTTTTCTAAGTTTTTCATTGTGGGTTGCATACCCATATTGGCAACACCTTTATAGGTGTAGCCATCTACTATAAATTCAACAACATATACGCCTGTATCAATACCTATTATATCATCAAGCGGGATGTTTGCTGTTGGGAAACCTATTTTTCGCCCCACCTTAGAACCCTCTCTAACAACACCTTTAATCTTTATTGACATATTTTGTAGCATTTAAGTTTGTTTGCAATATACGAATTTTGTAACTTTATAACAATTTTCGAGGTATTAATTATCATTTTTTTTTGAGTTTTTACCACTTTTAATAACCAACACAGCCATAAAGATGCTCTTGTTATGACACTTTCAAAACATAGATCGACAAAGGTGTTCTACACTATGGGCGAAGTGTGCGAGATGTTTGATGTATCGCACTCGCTTATTCGTTTTTGGGAGTCAAAGTTCGATGTACTCAAGCCCAAAAAGAATGCCAAAGGCAATAGGCTCTTTAGCCCTAGCGATGTAGAGAACCTAAAGATCATATATAATCTTGTAAAAGAGAGGGGTATGACCCTAGATGGTGCAGCACGATATATGGCTCTACCAAATGTGGGTTTAAGTCGTGATAACGAGATTCTCGATAGGCTGCACTCGGTGCGCTCGATGCTTGTTGCCCTATCACAAGAGCTAGACAGTAGCAAGGATGACTCGCTCAACGAAGTTGTTAGCGAGGTAGAGATACTTTGTGGTGATGATATAACTAATATAAATTATGAAAAATAGTGTAAAAGAGGTTGTCGAGCTTTTGGAGTCGCATTTTCCGCTCCACTACCAAGAGTCCTATGACAATTCGGGGCTAATAGTGGGTCAAAAAGATATGCTAGTTAGCGGAATGTTGCTATCACTAGATTTAACCGAAGAGGTTTTACAGGAGGCAATCGATCGTGGTTTCAACTTCATTCTAACACACCACCCTTTCATATTCAAGGGGCTAAAAAACTTTACGGGCAAAAATGCCCAGCAGCGCATACTTGCCAAAGCAATAAAAAACGACATTGCAATATATGCTAGCCACACATGTGCCGACAGCGTTATCGAAGGTGTTAGCGGGCAAATGGCACACAGGCTGGGGCTAAAAAGCACTAAAATTTTGCGCCCACATACTACGCTGCTATCAAAACTTGTTATATATACTCCAAGCAGCCACCAAGATGTTGTGCGAGAGGCAATACATAGCGTAGGAGCGGGCAAGATTGGCGATTATGATTGTTGTAGTTTCTCGAGCAGTGGTGAGGGTCGTTTTCGAGCTCTCGACTTGGCGGTGCCTTTTGTTGGCAAAATAAACCAACTGCACACCCAGAGCGAGCAGCGCATCGAAACCATTATCGAGCGTGCACTCATAGCTCCCACTTTGGCAGCAGTGCGCAGTGTTCACCCCTATCAAGAGATGGCATATGACGTAATAGCTATGGATATTGCACACCCTAGGGCTGGCTTTGGAATAGTGGGCGATTTGGAGCAAGAGATGGAAGTTTCGGACTTTATGGCTATGCTTGGCAAAGCGTTTTCGCTAAAAGTAATTAAGCACACAAAGGGCAAAAGCAAAAAAGTATCGAGGGTTGCACTTTGTGGAGGCAGTGGAGCCGATTTAGTGGGCGATGCAATTGGTAGCGGTGCACACATATATATAACGGGAGATATTAAATATCATGCGTTTTTGGACCATGGCGACCAAATTATTTTGGCAGATATAGGACATTTTGAGAGCGAAGCTGTAATTCTTGACCATTTTTATGATATAGTTACAAAAAAAATAACTACCTTTGCAGCTGCTAAAGCGGATAAGATAAGTAATCCGATAAATTATTATACTACTCTTTGATTATGACAACAATAAAGAAATCAGAAGGCGCAGATTACAGCACCGAGCAAAAGATTCTAGCTCTATTTGAGCTACAACAAATTGACTCTAAGATTGATAGCATCAATCACATCAAAGGTGAGCTACCTTACGAGGTGCAAAACCTAGAGGATGAGGTTGCAGGTCTTGATAAGCGTGCTAAAGATATTGCTGCTGAAATAGATACACTTACAAAAGGTGTTAAATCTTGTAAAGAGAAGATTGAGGAGCTAAAGATAACTATTGCTAAGTACACCGAGCAACAGAACAATGTTAGAAATAACAGAGAGTACGAGTCTTTAGAGAAAGAGATCGAGTACCAAAACCTAGAGATCGAGCACTGCGAGAAGATGATTAAGGAGCAGAATGCCGAGAACAAGGTTAAGAAAAAGCAACTAGAGGAGACAAAAAGCTATCTTTCGGAGCGTAAACTAGACCTTGACAACAAGCGTACAGAGCTAGACACTATCGATGCAGAGACTGCAAAAGATATTACAGAGCTTACTGCACGTTCAGAAAAGGTTGCTATTACAATCGACGAGCGCCTAATTAAGGCATACAACCAAATTAGAGGCAATATGCGCAATGGTCTAGCCGTTGTACAAGTTCGCCGTGATGCATGTAGTGGTTGTTTCAACAGAATCCCACCACAGCGTCAGCTAGATATTCGCATGAGTAAGAAAATTATTATTTGTGAGTATTGTGGTCGTATCCTTGTTTCGGACCTACTTGATTCTCAGGAATAAGCATTGTAAAAAAATTATAAAATCTCGCTCTCACAAGGGGCGAGATTTTTTATTATTGACAAAATCGATACAGTAATTGACAAAAAAACTCACTCAACATTTGTTTTTCTCGAAAATTACTATTAATATTGCAGTACGAAAGGAAAATAACCTTTCAATTATAATCTAAATCTAATACTCTATTGCCTATTGCAGATATATACTCATTAAATTATTATAAAACCTAAATCTTTGTTATGAATTTGGACAAGAGAAGTGATTTCGCGCTTATTAGTGCGTACAAGGAAGGTGATGAGTCTGCAATATCAACTATTATCTCTAGGCATAGAGCAAAAATCTATAACTATATATACCTTTTGGTTAAAGACCGTGATGTTGCCGATGATATTTTTCAGGAGCTATTTATCAAGGTGATAAACTCGATCCGTGCAGACAAGTATAACGACAGCGGTAAGTTTCTCTCTTGGGCGATGCGCATTGCGCATAACTTGGTAATCGACCACTTTAGAGGCATTAAGAACAAGGGTGGCATATCTGCCGACTCTACATCTGTGCTAAACGACAAGAGCCTATCCGATATATCGACTGAGGATAAAATGGTAATATCTCAAAGCCAGAGCGATTTGAGAAAGCTAGTAGACTATTTGCCACTAGAGCAGCGCGAGGTAGTAATACTTCGCCACTATATGAACATGAGTTTTAAGGAGATAGCCGAGCACACAAATGTCAGCATTAACACGGCACTTGGCAGAATGCGCTATGCTCTAATCAATCTTCGCAAGATGATTGAAGAAAACAAGCTAACACTCAGAATCAGCTAAGCAAAAGTTTATACAAACAAAAAATATCCTATCGCACC
>CAYJIL010000124.1:0-4766 GCA_964370235.1 uncultured Rikenellaceae bacterium
AAGCGTTTTATTTCGCTTAGTTTGTTGAGTGCATCGAGTGGTGTCATCTCATCTATTTTTATGCTCTTGAACTGTGCTCTCAAATCATAAATTAGTGGATCGTCAAGCTGAAACAACGACATTTGTACATTTTCGTCACTACACACTTGGGTAGAGTGGTGCTCCTTGAATTTTGTATAGTCAATCTTGCTACTACCTTCGCTAAGAACAGCTTTATCTCTCGACGATTCTAGTAGCGAAAGCATTGCTTCGGCACGCTCGACAACAAATGGTGGCATACCCGCCATGCGTGCTACGTGAATACCAAATGAGTGCTCGGTTCCACCCTCTTTGAGAGTACGCAGGAATATGACTCGCTTGCCCACCTCTTTTACTTGTACGTGTAGGTTGCGTATTCGCTCATATCTGTTTTCTAGCTCGTTTAGCTCGTGGTAGTGTGTTGCAAAGAGTGTACGTGCACTCTTACCTTGGTTTTCGTGCAAGTACTCAACCATTGCCCATGCAATAGAGACACCGTCGTAGGTGCTAGTACCTCGACCAATTTCGTCTAGTAGTACAAGGCTCCTTGATGTTACACTGTTGAGAATAGCTGCCGACTCAATCATCTCGACCATAAACGTAGATTCGCCCTTTGAGATATTGTCCGATGCCCCTACACGAGTGAATATTTTGTCAACAATACCAATTCTTGCGCTTTTGCATGGTACATAACAGCCAATTTGTGCAAGCAGAACAATAAGCGCACTCTGGCGCAAAATTGCCGACTTACCACTCATGTTTGGTCCCGTGATAATAGATATTTGCTCTTTGGCACTATCCATATATATATCGTTAGGGATGAATGGCTCGGTTGATGGTAGCATAGCCTCAATCACTGGGTGGCGACCTTGCTTAATATCAATAATGGTGCTATCGTCTATTTGTGGGCGTACATATGCCGAATCGATAGCTAGCAAAGAGAACGATAGTAGCGTATCAACCTGTGCAATAATGGCTGCCGAAGATTGAATCTGTGACACTTGGTGCGAAAGATCTACAAGTAGCTCAAAATATATTTTTTGCTCAAGAGCAAGTATCTTGTCTTGTGCACCCAATATTTTCTCCTCGTACTCCTTTAGTTCGGCTGTAATATATCGCTCGGCACCAGTAAGAGTTTGTTTGCGTACCCAGCCCTCAGGAATTTTATCTTTGTGTGTATTTCGCACTTCGATGTAGTAGCCAAATACGTTGTTGAAACCTATCTTAAGCGGAATTTCGGCGTCTCGGCTCTCTCGTTCTTGTATTTTTTGTAGGTGCTCTTTACCACCTGTCGATATTGCTCGCAGCTGGTCTAGTTCGCCATTTACTCCGGCTGCAATAACGCCTCCTTTTTGGATTAAGGCAGCAGGGTCGTCAAGTATTGTAGCCCTAATCTTTTGGATTAAAGAGACAAAGTTGGCAATATCTTCGCCCATGCGCTTTAGAGCGTTAAGGTCGGCATTAGCAAGCATTCCCTTAATTTGTAACGCACGCTCTAGCCCTTCACGCAGGCGCACTACCTCTTTGGGGTTGATGCGACCTACCGATATTTTGGCAGCCAAACGCTCTATATCGCCCACATCGGCAATTGCCTCGCACAATGCAGTGCGCAAGTGGTGGGCTGTGGTTAGGTGTTCGGCAACGTTTAGTCTCTCGTTAATTGCCCCAACCTCTTTGAGCGGGAGCGAGATCCAACGGCGCAACATCCTAGCACCCATAGGCGATAGGGTTTTATCTATTACATCTATGAACGAACGCCCCTCCGAAGATGATGGTGCAAATATTTCGAGATTGCGCAGCGAGTAGCGATCAATCCACACATAGTTATCCTCTTCGATTCTAGAAATGGTGGTAATATGTCCAGTTTGACGATGCTCGGTAAGCTCCAAATAGTATAGAATTGCTCCTGCTGCAACAATGCCACTCTTGGCACTATCGATACCATAGCCCTTTAGCGAAATTGCACCTAGTGTATTTTTGAGTTTTTCGGTTGCACTATCTAGCGAGAATATCCACTCCTCTAGCGAATAGGAGTAGTTGTTTGTTCCAAATACCGAATTAAACCTCTCTCTCTCGCCTCGTTGGTATAGAATCTCTTTTGGCGAAAACGAGCTTATTAGCTTAACTATATAGTCTTCGCTACCTTCGGCACAAAAAAATTCGCCCGTAGATATATCGAGAAACGAAGCCCCAACGCTACGCTTACCAAAATAGACGGCTGCCAAAAACGAGTTTTCTCGTTGGCTAACCACCGCATCGGAGTAGGTAACACCGGGTGTTACTAGCTCGACAACACCACGCTTTACTATCTTTTTTGTGGTCTTTGGGTCTTCGAGCTGCTCACAAATAGCTACTCTTTCGCCTGCCTTTACTAGGCGGGGCAGGTAGTTGTCGAGTGCGTGGTATGGGAACCCTGCAAGCTCTACAAAGCTTGCTGCTCCGTTGGCTCTTTTGGTGAGTGTAATTTCGAGTATTCGGCTTGCCTTTATAGCATCTTCGCCAAAGGTTTCATAAAAATCGCCTACTCTAAATAGCAATATAGCATCAGGGTGTGTTGCCTTGATGCCATAGTACTGTTTCATTAGAGGTGTTTCGACATATTTTCCTTGTGCCATTCGCTGCTCTATTTGAAAAATTTACGATGAAAAATAAGCATATATATAAAGCCTACAGAAATGTAGCTATCTGCTATATTAAATATTGGGCTAAAGAAGATATATGGCTCACCACCCCAAAATGGAACCCACTCTGGAAGAACTGTGTTTATGATTGGGAAGTAGAGCATATCTACAACTGCTCCGTGTAGGAATGTTTGGTAACCCTCGCCCCAAGGCACTAGTGTAGCCACTTGTGAGAAGGTAGATTCCGAGAATATCATACCATATACGGCACTATCGATAATGTTACCAACGGCACCTGCCAATATCATTACAAAACCAATAACTACACCTTTGGGTGCTCTTGAATGGTTGATTTTACCAACATACCACGCTAGCGCACAAACAGCAACTATGCGAAATAGGCTTAGTGCTAGCTTGCCATAATCGCCCCCTAGCTCCATACCGTAAGCTGCGCCATTGTTTTCGATAAATCGAATTTGGAACCAGTCGCCAAGTATATGGTAGCTTTGGTTGATTGTCATGTTTGTCTTTATCCAAACTTTTGATGCTTGGTCTACAATTAGTAGCACAGCGGCTAGAATAGCGATATTTCTTGTACTTAAAGTTTTCATTATATATTTTAACTATTAAAAACCCCAAAAGGGCAAACTCCCACAAAGGTATAAAAAATTTGGGTCACCACAAACTACTCCCGACCTTGTCGCTATAATTGCTTATCGCTCAAAAAACATTATCTTTGCTTTTAAACTTTTTAAACCAATTATTACCTATGGAGCAACTACACTCGCTTATCACACAAGTTAACGACTTTTTTTGGACATATATTCTCATTGGTCTACTCATTGTAACAGGACTATGGTTTACCATCAAAACAGGTGGTGCAATGTTTCGTTCGCTGCCACAAATGATACGTCTATTGGGCGATGGAGTAACTAGCAAAACCAAAAAAGACAAAGGTATATCTTCGTTTGCAGCGTTTTGTATGACGGTTGCCTCTCGTGTGGGAACGGGTAATTTGGCAGGAGTTGCAACGGCAGTAGTTATTGGTGGCCCCTCTTCGCTGGTGTGGATGTGGCTAATGGCACTAGTTGGATCGGCATCGGCATTCGTTGAGTCAACCTTAGCCCAAATATATAAACGTCCCGATGGCGACAGTTTTATTGGTGGCCCTGCCTATTACATGGAGCGTGGTTTGGCAAAAAGATGGATGGGAGTACTATTTGCCATAATTATATGCATTACCTTTGGGCTTGCCTTTAATTCGGCACAGTCAAACACAATCTCCTTTGCACTTAACGAGTCGTTTGGTTTTTCTCGCACAGTTATTGGCGCAATCATCACCCTAGCAACCTTTGCTGTAATATTTGGAGGAGTGCACCGCATTGCAGTTGTATCAACCGTAATTGTCCCAATCATGGCAACTGCCTATGTAGCAGTTTCGCTATATATTGTCTTTAGTAATATTGAGCATCTACCATCTGTTCTGTCACACATATTCGATGGAGCATTTGGTTTCGAGCAATTTGTGGGTGGTGCTGCAGGTGCTGCCATCATGCAAGGTGTTAGGCGAGGTCTCTTTTCCAACGAGGCAGGTATGGGTTCGGCACCCAATGCCGCTGCAACGGCAGATGTTTCGCACCCCGTAAAGCAGGGCTATATTCAGGCACTTAGCGTCTTTATTGATACGCTAGTAATATGTAGCTGCACAGCATTCATCATCTTAATAAGCGATGTACCATTAGATGGTTCGGTGCAAGGCATACACGTAACACAAATGGCAATGACTAAGCAGTTGGGAGCATTTGGTTCACCATTTGTTGCCATATCAATTATCCTATTTGCCTTTAGTTCGATTGTAGGTAACTACTACTATGGCGAGGCAAACATCCGCTTTATTTCAAGCAACAAGCACCTGCTGCTAGGCTACCGAATAGCGGTGGGAGCAATGGTTATGGCTGGCTCGGTTGCCGCCCTAGATCTTGTTTGGAGCTTTGTCGACATAACTATGGGCATTATGGCATTAGTAAACATTATCGCCATATTAATGCTAGGCACAGTTGCCATCGCTGCCCTTAAAGATTACCAAAACCAAAAAAAGGCAGGCATCCAAAGCCCTACCTTCAAAAT
>CAYJIL010000125.1:0-4765 GCA_964370235.1 uncultured Rikenellaceae bacterium
TATATGGCAATAAAAAAGAGGATGCCTCGATTTTTGAGACATCCCCTTGTGTTATAGCAGCCCTAGTTCTAGGAGTGCCTCTTCTGAAATTAGATCACGGCTCCATGGTGGATCAAACGTGAGCGTAATGTTTGCTTTGGTTACACCGGCTACCTTTTGGGTTTGCTCGGTTACCTCTCGCACTAGCTCATCTGCCATTGGGCAGTTGGGAGCAGTTAGTGTCATTGTTATCTCTACTGTGCCATCGGGCGCAGCGTCAATATCGTATATAAGCCCCAAATCATATATGTTTACGGGTATTTCGGGGTCATATATGTTTTTAAGTGTCAGTACTATATCGCTCTCGATGCGTAGTATCTGGTCTGCTGTTATTGACATTTTGTTTCTTAGTTTTTGCTATCGAATGCTAGGGCATACATTCTCATCTGCTTAATCATCGAGACCAATCCATTTGCCCTTGTTGGCGTAAGGTTCTCTTTCATTCCAATCTGATCTATGAAGTATAGGTCAGAATCGAGTATCTGGCGTGGTGTATGGCCGCTAAGTACTCTCACTAGCAGAGCTATTAGCCCCTTTGCTATTATGGCATCGCTATCTGCTGTGTATATTACCTTGCCATCCTCTAGTGTTGCGTTAATCCATACTCGAGACTGGCAACCCTGTATCATATAGCTATCGCTTTTGTACTCAGAATCCATTGGCTCTAGCTCAGAGCTTAGTTCAATGAGATGGTTATATCTATCCATCCAATCTTCGATAGAGCTAAACTCCTCTATCACCTGCTCCTGCAATTGATCTATCGTCATTTTTGTGTTGTTAATTTAGTTCTGTTATTACCTCTTCTATTGCGCTGCCCTCCGAGGCGTTAGGATGGGGGATTGAAAGTAATTCAGCCACCGTTGCAGCAACATTTGTCATATCTATTGGCCTGTGCACAACTTTACCCACAAGGTTTGATCCTCGCCAGATAAGTGGCACGTGTGTGTCATACTCATAGGGTGAGCCCGATGCCGAGACTACGATGCTCTTGTCCTCTTCGCCTTCGATCTCAATCCAGCCCGGAAGCAAGTTAATGATAACATCGCCCGAGTGCTTAGGGAAGAAGCTGTTCTGTATTTTTTGCATTATGCTCTTGCCGTAATAGTTGTTTTGCAAAGCAGTAGCAGTGATGCACTGTGCTACACCTCCAAACTGTAGAGCAAAGGTAGCTACGCTATTTTGAATTTCGGATAGCGAAAGGCCACGATCGAATATCAGCCTACGATTTAGGTAGAGCTGTCTGTTGCGAAACTCGCTCACCCATTCGCCCGTACCATGCTGTGCATTCATAAAACCACCAATTAGCACTTTAAATTGTGTGGAGTTGAATTTTCCTCCAAGTCCTTTGTCTTTTACTATATTGTCGCTAGTGCCATGGTTCGATGTAAATAGGGCAACATAGTTCTCTTTTCCCACAACCGTATCTAGGTAGTCGAGTAGTGTCTCTATGTTTTTGTCGAGGCGATAGATGGCATCTTCGACATCCATGCTCTCGATACCATATCTTGTTGTAAGGTTGCCAATAACGCCATAGTTAACCACTAGCATATCGGGTGCGTTGTCATCGGTACCCATGCTCTCGTTCTTTATTGCCTCAATTGCAAAATCGGTAGCATAGCTATTTCCCATTGGCTTGTGGCTAAGCTGTGAGTATTCGGCTTGGTTGCCACCACCAAAAAGTGCATCAAAACTAATGCGCACCTGATCGTCAAGTGCTACTTTGTTGTGTGCTTTATATAGGTATCTGTCATATGGGATACTCAAATGCCAAAGCTGCGAAAGGTAATCCTTCTTTTTGTCGGTCTCGTTATAGCTCTTTACCCATTGTGGAAGATCTGCCATATAGTAGCTGCTAGTTGCCCAGCTGCCATAGCGTTGGTCGAACCAATATGCCGCATCGCCCGATTTAGAGGCTGCAAACACTGCACTCTCGGGGTTGATTGCCACCGAAACTACTTTTGATGCTGGGCTGTGGCGCTTTAGCTCATCGCCCACAGTGCTCACTAGTAGGTTGGCAGGCGAGTACATACCCTCGTCCTCGTTACAACCAATGCCCTTTTGTGTGTTATCGGCAGCGGCGGCAATTTTTTGGTTGGTAGTGTAGTTTATCCAACCATCGCCAATGATACCATGCTGAGAGGGCTGTGTGCCAGTCATAATGGTAGCAATGCCGGGTGAGCCTTGCGTAAACATGTAGTTATATCTAGCATTAGAGTATGAGATACCCTCATTCATCATGCGCTTGATACCACCATCGCCAAAATTTTTGCTAAATTTATATAGGTAGTCGTGCCTAAGTTGCTCGGCATTTATAATTACCACCATACGTGGTAACTTGCGGCTACTGTAACCCTCTGTTATAGAGTTGCTACTTTGCCCCTTTAGAGGGTGCACCATCACCGATAGTGCTACGACAACAATCGTTTGTAAGACTCTTTTATACATTATATTACACAGATACTTTATACGTATGAATTTTAACGGCAAAGATAAGCAAATTATCTCAAACTACGACCACCTAACTCTCATTTACAATTAGCTGATTGTTTATTATAGATTTGTAGTTTGTAAAATCGATATTGCTATCTTGGTTTTCGAGCTGAGTAATCATCTTGAGTGTGGCTGCCAAAAAGCTCTGGTGGGTAGGGCTTTGGGGGTTTGTGGGGCGGTGCGAAAGGCGGCTAGCAATTTTTTGCACTTTGTTTGATAGCTCGATGGTTTTCTCCGTGCAGACACTCTGCTGAAACCTCTCCCATATATAGCGAACCGCTTGTGGGGTAGGGTGCACCATATCTTCGCCATAAAAGCGGTAGTCTCGCAGCTCGTCAAGCATTATTTCGTATGATGGAAAATACTCTACATTACTATAATTGCTGGCAATGTGGTCGACTGCAAGCCTTAGTATCGATTTGCTAACCGTGTTCTCTTGTAGCCCATCTTTTATGTGGCGAATTGGGCTAACAGTAAGCACAATTTTTTTGCCTTTTAGCATCTGTACTATCTTTTCTAAGTAGTCGATGGTTTGGCTAAGCGATAGCCTATCTCTAGTAAAAAATGACGAGGGCTGGCGGTGGCAATTGGCTACAATTTGTGAGCTACTCTCTAGCCTATATATGTAGCTTGTGCCTAGGGTAATTATTATATAGGTAGAGTTTTTTATGCTCACTTTGCATTGGTCTATTGCGTTGTTAATTTGCAAAAGTGCTTGATCTTTGCATGGCGAACTAAATGCCGAATGTGCCATATAGCTACTGTATATGCCGTTTTCGTAGATGAGATCTTTGCTTTTTATGTGCTCTCCACGACTAATCATGTCTAGGGTTGAGTATATCGAGGCTACATTATATAGCACGCCCATGGGGTTGGGCTTTACGTCAAAGCTGAGATCTTTGAGCGTTTGCCCTATCTCGGTAGCAAAACAAGAGCCCAGAGTTATTGCTCTGTCGCTGTATGATAGCTCAGAAGAGAGTTTTTTTATGTCGATTGGGGTGGTGAATTTCATAAAAAGAGATAAAAAATTTGAATTGTAAAAATATATGCCTATATTTGCAGCGTTTTAGCGGGGAAAGTTCCACCGTTAAAGCACACAAATATAATTAAAATAGTTAAATTATGAATCGTTACGAAACCGTTTTCATTGCGACACCAGTTCTGTCAGACGTACAGCTAAAAGAGGTGCTTAGCAAATTCCACGGTGTTATCACCGAGAACGGAGGTCAGGTTATCCAAGAAGAAGATTGGGGCCTTCGCAAATTGGCTTATCCTATCCAGCACAAAACAACAGGTTTTTACTGCCTAGTTGAGTTTGAGGCTGAGGGTACAGTAGTAGATACTCTTGAAACTCAATTCCGTCGTGATGAGCGTATCATCCGTTTCCTTACAGTAAAGATGGATAAGTATGCTGTTGAGTACGCAGAGAAGAGAAGAAAACTTAAAAACGCTAAGAAGGAGGAGTAATCATGGCACAAAATCAAACAGAAATCAGATATCTTAACCCTCCTACAGTAGAGGTTAAAAAGAAGAAATATTGCCGTTTCAAAAAGAGTGGTATTAAATATATCGATTACAAAGACCCAGAGTTTCTAAAGAAATTCCTTAACGAGCAAGGTCGTATCCTTCCTCGTCGTCTTACAGGTACATCTTTGAAGTATCAAAGAAAAGTATCGACTGCGGTTAAGCGTGCTCGTCACCTAGCTATTCTACCGTTTGTAACCGATTTAATGAAATAAAAAACGATTTTAGAGATGGAAATTATACTTAAAAAAGACGTTGATAATCTAGGTCACAAGAACGATATCGTTGATGTACGCCCAGGTTATGCAAATAACTTTCTAATTCCACAGGGCTATGCTACACTAGCAACAGCTTCTGCTAAGAAAGTTGTAGCTGAGAACATTAAGCAACAAGCACACAAAGAGGCTAAGTTCAGAACTGATGCTGAGGCTGTTGCTGCTACTATCTCTGCTGTTGAGATTACTCTAACTGCTAAGAGCAGCGAAGGTGACAAGATCTACGGTTCTATCACTTCGGCTGACCTAGCTGCTGCACTTGATGCAAAGGGTATCGCTGTAGAGAAGAAGAGTATCTCTGTTGCTACTGTTAAAGAGCTTGGTACTTATGAGGCAACTGTTAAGGTTTACAAAGATATCAAAGCAACTTTCAACTTCACTGTTGTAGCTGAAACTGCTGAGAAAGCTGAGTAATCTAACAATTACCATATAATAAA
>CAYJIL010000126.1:0-1471 GCA_964370235.1 uncultured Rikenellaceae bacterium
AATTTAATTGCCTTAACAATTATAATTATTGGTTCACTTTCGCCCTCGAAAGGTACTTCGTGCAGGTTTTCGACACAAAAGCCATTTTGTGAAAGGAGCATAAATATATCTTGCAAAGGGCGATGGTAGTAGCTCTGTTCTACGGGCTGCCCCTCGATGGCTATACCCATGTGGTGCTGTGGTGTAAGATACTCCTTATTGGGAGCTGTAAAGCATGGGTGGTGCATCGAGAAAACAAAGCATCCACCCTTTTTGATTAGCTGTGATAATGCACTCACAAGTGGTTTTATGTCCGAAATATCCATCAAGGCCATGTTCGCTACCGCCTTGTCAAAATTGCGACCATTGGCAGCGTCTATCACTTGCTGGTAGCACGTTACATCACACACCCTAAATTCTACCCTATCGGCATACTTAACCCTGCGTTTTTGTGCCAACTCAACCATCTTGGGGCTATAATCCACAGCCAAAACAGTTGCTCCTTGGGCTGCCATGCGTTCAGAAAAATTACCATTTCCACACGCTATGTCGAGTATATGCTCGCCACTTTGCACTCCCAAAAACTCTTCGGTTGAGGGGCGCACCATATCGCAATGAAAAAAGTTTGATTCATCACCCATATAGTTATCCCAAAACTCGGCATTTGCCTCCCACGCCTCTAGGCTCTGTGCATTTGTATCTTTCACTACTATATACTAGTTAAGTTGCAAAGTATAAAACACATAGCTATATTGGCTACCGTGGTTATTATACATATCAATCTCTTGCTCGATAATCTCTATAACTTGCTGTGCTTCTTGGTTATTGGTATATTTTTGACGCATTGCATCAAGATTGTTTTGTAGTGGCACATAGTAATTTGTTGTCCAACACTCTGGTGGCAATATTGCCCACTTGGTAGCTGTGTAACCTAGCTCTTGTGCTTGGTTTATTTTGCTTGCAATGGTGGCTATTTGTGGATAGGCCGCCTCCCAGTACTCCTTTGCTTGGCTCGATGGAGTGTCAACAATCCAGCTTATTTCGCTGCAAATAATTGATCCGCCCGGCTTTAAAAACTTTTTCCACTGCTCTAGCCCGCTTGTAAAGCCTGCAATGTATATTGAACCTTCGGCAAAAATGTAGTCAAAGCTAGCAGGCTCGAAACTCATCTCAAACATCGACATACACACACCTTCGACCCTAGCAGTAAGAGCCAATTGCGTAGCATTATCGTTTAGTTGCTTAATATAGTCGGGGTTATTATCAATTGCTATTACTCTAGCATTTTCTAGTGTTTGAGCAATAATAAAAGTGTGAGTACCCACTCCACAACCAATATCTAAAACCCTAATTGGTCTATCGTTAGACATGCTTTTTATAGCATCTAGTGTTGCGGCTTGGCTACCTGGCCCTAGGCGTTTCATGTTGCTAAATGCTTCAAAAAAATACTTTTCCATTACATATCGTTTTTTGGTTCTTACTATATTATAGG
>CAYJIL010000126.1:1571-4720 GCA_964370235.1 uncultured Rikenellaceae bacterium
ATTTGCGAACGGCTACCCTCCCACAATATACCAATAGTTTTTTTGTCGATTGACGTTATGCAGGAGTAACCTGCCGACTGCCCGCTATCTATGATAGGGCCATCATTCCATGTCATTCCATCGTCATCGCTCCATTTTATGCGAATGTTATGACGTTTATACTTGTCATCGGGGTTTGAAAATAGCAGATACTTACCATGACGGTGTATCGATGCCATGCACACAGGTTCGATGAGCGCATTGCGAGAACTTGGATGCTCCTGCCATGTTAGCCCCAAATCATTTGTAGTGTAGACTGCACGCCCGTTTTTGTTGCCTTTTTCTTGGTGATTGCGATTATCCCTAATATTGAGCATTAGCGAACCATCCGATAGCTCAACCACAGCACACTCCGATGTATTCATGGTAGCAGGATTGGTTACAGTCCAGCTATTACCACCATCTTTTGAGTAGCTAATATTTGAGAATGGCACACCCAAAGAGTCTCGCCCCTGTGTAGGCATCACAAGAGTTCCATCGCCTAGAGTTATGCTCTGCCCCGGGGCTGGAGCATATAACCACCAATGTTCGGGCTTAGATTTTGTAATGTTGACAGGTTTAGACCAACTCTTGCCATCGTCATCGCTATATGCCATTATAAATTGTGTAGTTTGGTAGGGAGAATAGCCCGATTGTGTTGAGTTACCACCCCACTGGTGTCGCCATAGCGTACTCTGTTGCGATAGGTTTTTGGTAAACTTACCATCTTCGCCTATTATGCCATGCATCCACAAGGCTGCAACCCACACTCTGCCCGTTTTGGGGTCTGGTATTAAACATGCATCGCTCACACCGTTATACTTTTGGGGGAGATCTCCCCATTCACCCATATCGAGCACTATGCGCATGGGCTCCCAAGTTTTACCCTTGTCTGTTGAGCGACTAAGCCCAATGTCAATATTGCCTTGCAGGTCTCTACCTGAGTCTATTCTACAATCGTATGCAGCCAACAAAGTGCCTTTTTTGGTTGTGCAGAGTGCAGGTATTCGATATGTGTGAACACCATCATCGCCACTATGCCTAACACGTGTCTCTTTTTGTGTAAAGAATTTGCCCTCGGGGCTAGATGCCTCTTGGGCAAAACTAGCAATAGATATACCCATAGCGAGCATAAATAAGCCTATGTTCTTCATTATTTAAGTTATAGTTTAGTTATTATTCAAGCCCCAATATCGTTAAAATTTGTGTTATAACCAAACTTTGTTCCGCCGATTAGAGCCATGAATTTGTAGTAAAATTTGGTTGTTTAAAACATTGTTTGTATGTTTGCGAACAAACTAACATACTAGAATTATGAATATAGACAAAGAGCGTGCACAAAAAACTGCACAAATCGCAAAGGCAATAGCACATCCAACTAGAGTGATGATTCTAATGTTTTTGGCTAAGCAAGAGAGTTGCTATTTTGGCGACATAAGCGAGATTGTACCTGTGTCTAATGCTACTATATCACAGCATCTTGCCGAGCTCAAAAAGGCAGGGCTTATAGTTGGCGAGATTGTACCACCAAAGAGTATGTACTGCATCGACCGTGAGGCGTGGAGCCATGTGAGGCTACTATTTGGTGAGCTTATCGATGCGTGTTGTGAGGATAAAAAGTGTGGGTGCCAGTAACACACTTTTTTTTGGGAATAATGTTAGTTAATTGGCTAACAACTATTATTAAATTTATAAATTTCAAAAAAATAATTATCATGAGTAAAAAAACTGTTTTAGGTGCAACATCTGTGGGTGTTGTTTCATCGCTACTAACTTTCTTGGGTTTTGTAACTTGTTGTGGAATGCCAATTGCTGCTGGCATATTGTCGGCTGTGGGCATTGGAGCAACACAACTTTCGTTCTTATCGCAATATCAACCCTATTTCTTGCTAGTTGCCATTATATCGCTAGGTTTTGGCTTTTGGTCGCTATATTTTCGCAGCGCAAAATCGAGTTGCTGCGCCCCCACTAGTGGCTCTAGTGACTGCTGTACTCCTGCCCCAGCTCCACAAACGAGTTGCTGCACACCCAAACCTGCTACATCGTCATGCTACACTGCCAAGCCACAAACTACGCCAAGTTCATACTCAAGCCCAAAACCAGCCGATACAAACTCGCAGTGCTGCACAAGCGATAGAAAAAAGCGATTCACTATAAAATCGGCACTACCACACATAATACTATGGGCTGCTGCACTACTAGTTTCAAAGATGCTATTCATAGATATGGATAGCAACATGAACGAGGGTGAAGGCGTAAACACACTTGTGGGTACAATGCAATACTTTGTGTTTATAGTTGTTGAGCTTATTGTGCTGTTTGTTGGTATTACTGCCATTATCGAGGTTGTGATGATGAATATTCCACAAGCAAAGCTACGCAAGTGGTTGTCGGGACGTGGAATGTGGGGCAACTTTTTTGCAACTATCTTTGGCTCGTTAACACCATTTTGTGCATGTTCGACAATACCTATGACAGTGGGCTTCTTGCGTGCAGGTGTTAGCTTTGGTAGTGTTATGTCATTTCTAATATCATCGCCTTTGCTCAACCCAATTATTGTGGGTATGTTGGTTGCACTAATGGGCTTTAAGGCAGCAGCGGTTTACTTTGTAGTGGCGTTTGTGGCATCTATTCTGTTTGGTTATGTGCTAGAGCGAGTAGGAGGTCATAGGTATGTTAAGCCACAGTACCTGAGTGGCGATGGCAGCACAATCGAAGGTGTAATGCAAGAGGACGAAAGACGCAAACTTGCATTTTCTAAAAAATGTGTAGAAGGCTTAAAAGCAGGCTGGAGCACCCTTAAACCAGTGATGGGTTATCTTATAGTGGGTGTGGCGATAGGTGCAGGTATTTATGGTTATATGCCGCAAGAGCTCATACTTAGTATTGCGGGTAAGGATAATATGTTTGCCGTTCCGGTTGCAGCAATTTTGGGAGTACCGCTATATATTCGTGCCGAAACAGCCATCCCAATTGGCATTGCTCTAATGGGCAAGGGCATGAGCGTGGGAGCAGTTATTGCCCTAATTATTGGTGGTGCAGGTATGGCTATCCCCGAAATGTCGATGATGGCAAGTATCTTTAAACGCAAGCTAGTAGCAATGATTGTAATTGTTATATTTCTTACGGCT
>CAYJIL010000127.1:0-4692 GCA_964370235.1 uncultured Rikenellaceae bacterium
ACAGTAATGCAAAAAGCGATAGAGCCATGTGTGCTCTATCGCTTTTTGTATTATGATAATGATAGTAATTATTTGCAGATTTGGAATAACTGCTGCTTATAGAATTACACTTTTACAGCTTGCATAGAATGGCTCAACTGTGAGATCTTCGCTATTGAACATAATCTCGCGAGAGTCTAGGTGAGCTACCTGACCACCAACTGCCTTTACAAGTGCATGGGCAGCGGCAATGTCCCACTCAAGTAGTGACGATAGGCGGAAACATGCATCAACTTCACCCTCAATCATTTTGCAGAATTTAAGAGAGCTACCACACTCTATTACCTCTACATCGTCATATATTTGGCGTTGTTTGTCGATGATATACTCGGTGTCGGCTATTACTTTGTGTGACTTAGATACCGCAACACGTAGTGTCTTATTATCACGAATTATTGGCTCAATTTGGCGTGAATTCTTGAATAGTTCAGATATAGTAACTTGCTGCGATAGCAAAGACATATTGTCTATGCAAAAAGCACCACGGTCTGGGTCCGAAAAGTAAAGCTTGCCCAAAGCAGGCACAGCAATAATGCCTATCAAAGGCCTATTTTGGCTCATTAGCGAGATGCAAACCACAAACTCATCTATGTGCTTAACAAACTCTTTTGTGCCATCTAGCGGATCTATAAGCCAGTATAAATCCCAACGGTAACGCTCAACATAAAGAGTAGAGCGCCCCTCCTCGCTTAGTAGTGGTATGCGAGTTTTCGACAACATGTTTTTGATTATATCATGGCTCTCCCTATCGGCAGAAGTATTGATGGTATTATCAGATTTGAGATTTACATCAAAGTTATCATGCTGATATATCTCCATAATTCTTGTTGCTGCACAAGTAGCTGCTTGAACACCACTCGTTAGCATGTAATCTATTAATTCTCTCTCTATCATAATTGTAAATTTTATTACTTTAACTCTTTTAATCTGCTATCATAGTCGCTTTGCGACAGTCCATTGGCAAGAGCTTTGTCCCAATAGAATTTGGCCATTGTTGCATCACCTAAAGCTAGCAGTATATAGGCATAATGGTCTAAAAGTGTAGCGTTGTTATCCTTGTCTAGAGCTACAGCCCTTTGCATAACACGCTTTGCCTCTTGGTAGCGTCCTAGTTCGTAGAGTATCCAACCGTGTGTGTCGAGATGCGTTGCCGTTGGCTCGCCCTTAACCACCTTCTCAATCATTGCAAGAGCACGATCGAGATCTCTTCGCTCTATAGATAGAAAGTAACTATAATTATTTAGTACCGCTAGGTTAGTTGAATCTTGTGCTAGTGCTTTGTCATAATATCTATATGTGCTCTTAAGATCACCTAACTCGTGATATAAATCGCCAATTGTGCCCAAATATGTGCTCTTTAGCGAATCTGATTTAGTGCTCTTAATTGCTTTTTTTGTTACATCGATAGCCGCTTGGTAATCTTTCTGCCCATAGGCTATGGTTACTCCCATCATTTGAATGTCGTTGTGCGAAGGGAATAGCTTCATTGCCTTTTGGTAGTAGATATGTGCGCTATCATAGCTTTGCTTATATGTATATATACCAATAGTGTTCTCTAGCGCATCTTTGCTAGGGGACTCCCCATCGGCATATCTTCTATAAACATCAAGGCCTTTATCCACCTGCCCCATGTTGAATTGGTGGCGGATATATAGCTTGCTTACTCGATAGTCATCAAAATACTCATAGTAGAGTAGAGTCATTAAGTTATCCATGAGCATGTGATTCTCACGATAAAGTTGCTCGCTCTCTAGGTATGGTTCTACAATATTAATTTTGTCTTCTACATTTATGTAGTCGTTCTTTATGAGGTTCATTGTCTCGGCCAAAAAGTCGGTAGTGCGCCCCTTCGATCGATAGTACTCCATAAAGGTATATGCAACTGCTGGGTCGAGTGAGTTAATGACCCTTGCCTTTTCGAAGCTAGCTAACGCTAACGAATCCTCGCCTTTGCGTGAGTATGCTTGCCCTAGAGACAGGTAGTGACGCTGAAAATTCTCGCCCGAAGCAACTACGTCCTCCATAAAGTCAATCTCTTTGTCGACCATTCCCAGCGAAGAGAGTAGCTCTAGCTTCTTGCCCACCAATTCGTCTTGGTAGCCATACATCACCATTGCCGAGTCGAGCAGCGAAACTGCCATTAGTGGCCTCTCTTTCATTTGGTAAAGCGATGCTAGGTATAGGTAACCTTCGCTACTTCGCTCACCTTGCGAAATGCTCTTTTCGGCCTCAAAGATTGCTTCGTTAACATAGCCCTTTTGTGCATATAGTCTAGAGAGCATATATCTATACCATGAGTTGAGCGTGTCTTGCTCAACTGCTTTTTTGATTAAGCCTAGCGACGAATCGGGTTGGTCGACCATTAAAGAGGCAAGCTCAAACATAGCACCGCTATGTAGCGAATCTCTCTCTAGTGCAGCCACCAAGTACTTGCGTGCTAGCGAATCATTACCTCGCACCCTATTATAGTATGCACCACGCATATACAAATCACTTGCTAGCTGTGTAGTGTCTATGGGCAAGGAGTCTTGCTCAACAACATCGACATAAGCCGGTGAGGATATGTGTGAGGTGTGCTTACAAGCAATAGCCGAGGCAGCAATAAATATATATATAAAAACTCTCTTCACGTGTATGTTTATCTTCCGGTTGAACCAAAACCACCCTCGCCACGTTGTGTTTGGTCGAGTTCTGTAACCTCTTCCCACGATGGCTGTTCGTGCTTAGCTACCACTAGCTGAGCAATACGCTCGCCGGGAGTAATCACAAACTCTTGATTTGACAGGTTCACAAGTATTACTTTTATTTCGCCACGATAATCTGCATCAATCGTGCCAGGAGTATTCAAACAAGTGATACCGTGCTTGGCAGCGAGCCCACTTCGTGGCCTAACCTGCATCTCGTAACCCGGTTCAATAGCAACATACAATCCAGTTGGAACCATAACTCTCTCTAGTGGTGAAAGGGTAATGTCTTGGGTTATATTCGCTCTCACATCCATGCCTGCCGAGGCAGGAGTCTGATACTTAGGCAGCTCGAAAGCAGATCTGTTAATTACCTTGATCTTCATTTTGGTCTATCTTTGTCTTTTAAGTGTATTACGTTCTTTAAAATATGCCACTAGTACAAAGATACCAATGTATATAGTATATAACGTATAATTCATAAAATTATTTTCAAAGTTAATTACAATTTTTAATATATAAATCAAAATTGCAAATATTATATAAAAAAATATTGTCTTTACATTATACTTCATAGGGAATATTCTCTGGTTAAGGTAGTAAGACACAGCAACCATTATAGCCTCGCAAACGAGCCTTGCTAGCGCAGCACCGTAATATCCTAGCGATGGAATTAGAGCAATATTTAGTGTTATTGTAGCCACTAGCCCCGATATGGTAATATATAGAGCATAGCGTGTTTGCTCGGTATATTTATACCAAAACGATAGGTTAAACAACATTCCTGCCAATATATTCGATACAACCAAAACGGGCACAATATATACACCATCTCTAAAGTCCTCGCCCACAAGTAGCGCAAACACATCCAAAAACAGTATGATAATAAGCCCTATAACTAGCGATGCAATTGTATAATATTTGAGAGCAGCCGCAGCACTCTCCTTAAACTCCTCTTTTTTGAAACCCGACAAGAAGAATGGCTCGGCAGCAAAGCGGTACATTTGGGTAAACAGAATCATAATAACCGAAATTCTCACCACAGCAGCATAGGTACCTAGCTGTGCCATCGCTACGCCCTCGTCCATCAAGTATTTAATCAACTGCCTATCGATAAACTCATTAGCCGTGCCCAATATTCCACTAAGCAAAAGGGGCAAGCTATACAGCATCATAGTCTTTAGTAGGGCTAGATCGACGCTCCATTTTATGCGCAGCACAGCGGGAGCAAGCATAGCAACTGTAACCAAGCTAGAAATTACGTTTGCCACAAATATATAACCAACACCAAAATCGGGCGAATAAATCGCCCCAAACACCTCACTACTAGAGGCTAGGCGAGGTAGCATCGAGAAAAACAGCAGTGTAGTAGCCACGTTCACCAAAATGCTTACAACCCTCACAAGCACAAACCGACTAGCTTGTCCACGTTGCCTTAGCCGAGTCATTGGAATGGCTGCAATAACATCCATAAAGATTATAGCACCCACCATAGCTGTTATTTCGCCATGTGCACTATATCGCAAAGCAGCATCGATTGGCTCCTTGAGCGCAAAGAGCACACCAACAAACAACAGCGCAGCAGTGCACACTGCCGTGAGAGTAGTAGTAAATATACTATCTTGCTCGCTAGTGCTTTGGCTCTTGCCCGCAAATCGAAAGTAACCAGTCTCCATACCCATAGTAAGCAGCACCAGTGCAAAAGGTATTAGCGCATACATATCGCCAACAACGCCATAGCTCTCGGGGCTAAGTATTCGGGTCAAATATGGAGTCAGCAGATAATTAATCAATCGTGCAACAATAGATGATATGCCATATATTGCCGTCTGCCCTACAAGTTTCTTTAATTGCATTTTGTGTCCTAAATTTTGCCACAAAGATACCTAATATTTTTTCTATTCTACCCATTCGGTACATTTAATCACAACAACACCGCAAAAAGTCAAAATACAAACTCCCAATACCA
>CAYJIL010000128.1:0-4579 GCA_964370235.1 uncultured Rikenellaceae bacterium
TGCTATTGTTTACGATGTTAAGTGGGTACTTGATAGCTCGGTAGCAGACATGAAATTATAAACCATCGCGTTATAATGTTAAATAAAATTAAGCGGGTTTCTCAGAATAGTGATGCAAAAACTTTGATGACAAATTTTGCATCACTATCTGTATTAAAGTTAATAGGTTATATCTTTCCACTGCTAACACTTCCGTACCTTTCACGAGTTATTGGTGCCGAGGGTTTTGGTGAGATTGCATTTGCTGCATCTATTGTTGTCTATTTTCAAACCATAACAGATTTTGGTTTTGATTACACGGCAACTAGAGATATGGCACGCATTAGAGACGACAAGGAGGCTGTTTCTCGGCTATTTTCTAACGTTCTGTTCTCTAAAATGATCCTAATGCTATTTTGTGCATTACTTTTGTTTTTGTGTATTGAGTTTATACCCTTTTTGCAAAACCAAAGTACCATATTGTGGCTAACATTTCTATATATACCAGGCTATATTATCTTTCCTGAGTGGTTTTTTCAGGCTCAAGAAAAGATGGTATATATAACTATTATGAACTTCATTTCAAAACTCTTATTCACAGTTTTGGTTTTTGTGGTTATTAAGACCCCCGAAGACTATGTATTGCAACCACTATTAACAGCTTTGGGATTTGCTTTGAGCGGAATTGTAGCAATGTGGTTTATCTTTACTAAATTTGGAATCCGATTACACAAACCTAATATTAGAGAGATCTTAAAACTCTTGAAGGAGGGTAGGCATATGTTTATTAGCCTTATTCTTCCTAACCTATACTCTAATTTGTCTGTTATTCTCCTAAGATCATATGTTGGTGGAGCAGCAACGGGTATTTACAGTAACGGTAACAGATTTATTGCACTTTTTGACGAATTATCGAGGGTGGTGTCTCGTACATTCTACCCCTTTTTGGCAAGACGCATCGAAAAGCATAATATCTATGTCCTAATAACAGGAGCTACTAGTGTGATAGCTAGTGTTGCGCTTTTCTTGTCTGCGGATTTAATTGTAGATGTGTTTTATACTCCAGAGTTTGATAGTACTGCTGACGTAATTAGGATAATGGCTATTAGTTTGGTGGCTTTGTTCTTGGTCAACGCTTATGGTCCAAACTATTTGGTTATAAATGGTCAAGAGAAGTTATATAGTAGAATTATTATTGTATTTTCTATATTTGGAATGTTGTTAACATGGTACTGTACGGTAAACTATTCATTCCTAGGAGTAGCGTTTGCAATTACTTTAACCAGAGTGTTAATTGGTGTTTCGACATGGTATTTTGCAAAAATACATAAGTAATAACGATCGGTAATCTTCATGGTTAATGTGGGTTTAAAATAAATAATAATGAAAATAGCAATACACGACAATGCACGCTCTTTTAGCAAAAGATGGATAGAGTACTGCAAAACAAATAAGATAGAATATAAATTGGTTGATCCCTTTGCCGATGATATTATAGATCAGATCAAAGGTTGTGATGTATTTATGTGGCATCATCATCACGCCATTTTTAGTGATATTATTCTTGCAAAACCCTTGTTGTTCGCTATTGAGAGCGCAGGTGTAAAGACCTTTCCTAACTTTAACACAGGATGGCATTTCGACGATAAGGTAGCACAAAAGTACCTATTCGAGGGATTGAATATTCCCGCTGTACCATCACATGTTTTCTACCGCAAGGAGGACGCATTCAAGTGGATTGAGACTACCTCTTTCCCAAAGGTGTTTAAGCTAAAAGGTGGTGCTGGTGCTGTAAACGTAAAGCTAGCACGTAGCAAATCAGATGCTATTAAGCTAACCAAAAAAGCATTTGGCAAGGGAATTTCTCGTGTCGATAGCCTAGGTTATTTTGTCGATACATTCAAGAAATGGAGACTCGGTATTGCAACTTCTCGTAGTATGTTAGTTAGCTTTGCAAAAATCTTTATAAAAGACGAATTTGTACGCAAACTTTCGCGCGAGAGCGGTTATATTTATTTTCAAGAGTTTATACCAAACAATAGCTCCGACACTAGAGTAATTGTTGTTGGTGAGCGTGCATTTGCTATCAAAAGAATGGTTCGTGAGGGCGATTTTAGAGCATCGGGCAGTGGTCAAATACTTTATGAGCGAGAAGCTATAGATGAGCGTTGTATCCAAATTGCCTTTGAGGCAAGCAAGAAATTAAAGTCACAATGTGCTGCCTATGATTTTGTTTTCGATGCAAACAACAATCCATTAATTATTGAGGTAAGCTATGGTTTCGATGTTCATGCTTATGATAAATGTGTAGGCTATTGGAATTCAGACATGAGCTGGGTTAGTGGAAGTTTTATACCACAGGCATGGATGATTGAAGATTTGATTTCGAGTACAAAATAATAACATAATTAATATTAATGCCACGCTTATGGGGTATTAATTTTGTAGCTAATGAAAAGAGTTTGTTTTATAATAACTAGTGCCCATAACGGTGGAACCGAAACATATTTGTTACGCTTCCTAAAGCATTATAGCAATAAACTAGATATTACCATTTTGGCATCGAGCTGCCAAGAGGGCGAGCTGTATGATCAGTTTATAGAGCTAGGTGCTAGTTATGTACCTTTCAAGATTGGTTATTTCAATCCGCTTGATTGGTTAAAACTGTCAAGTTTTTTTAAGCGAAACAAGTTTGATGCAGTGTGTGATTTGCGTGCCGAGGTGGGCGGAATTACTATGCTAATGGCATGGTTGGCAGGAATAAAAAGACGCTCTAACTTTTATAGGCACTCCTCGTTCTTGTTTCCACCAACGGCATCAAGAATTTTTTATATGCGCAGGTGCTTGTCGTTAACAAACATGTTTGCAACAGACATTCTAGCAAACTCGAAATCTGCTTTCGACTTCTTTTTCCCCTCGCGCAAAGATACTGACAGCCGTTTCGAGGTAATTCAGAATGGTGTCGATAGTGCTTTATTTGAGTCAAATCAAACCAAAGCCGAATTAAAGAGTATGTTTGGTTTGCCACAAGATAAGTTTATAGTGGGGCATACCGGCAGGGTAACACCAGCCAAAAATCACGAAACTATCCTAAAGGTAGCACGTGAGTTTGAGAAGATAGATAAAAACATAGTCTTTGTTCTAGCGGGTAGAGCTACCGAGGAGCTAGAGATTGGCTCTAATGTTATTGCTTTGGGTAATTGCCAACAAGTACCCAAACTATTGCAAGCGTTTGACCTATACTATTTTCCTTCGGTTACCGAGGGGCAGCCAAATGCCCTAATCGAAGCAATGATTGCAGGACTACCATTTGTAGCATCTGACATTAATCCTATTAAAGAGTGTGTGCCGCAGCAACACCATTGGCAGTTGTGTAACGCAACCGATGTTGCAAATACAGTCGCACAGCTAAAAAAGATGATAGCAATGAGCGATAGAGCAAATGCTACTTGTAGGGAGTGGGCAACTGACCATTACCAAATAGATAAAAACTTTAAGAAATTCTTTGATAAATTATAAATCAATATAAAATTATGAACTTAGCATTTGTAACAGAGGCTCGTTTTACTAGAGGCGATGATGGAAGAGTTTACACCGAAGTAGAGGGGTTTGACCATGGCATATGGAGTAGATATTTGAGCTCTTTTGATAAATTATATGTTGTAGCTAGGGTTCGCCGCATTGAGGGATTCAAGCCTCAGAATAGCCCAGTAGATGGTAATGGAGTTGAGTTTATAGATCTACCCTACTACTTGGGCCCAGCACAATATATTAAGGTAAAACCTAAATTACAGAATGCGCTAAAAGGGGCTATCATGCCTAACACTGCGTACATACTACGAGTACCAGGAGTAATAGGTACTACGATGTCGAACTATTTGCATAAACAAAATGTTCCGTATGCTGTAGAAGTTGTTGGTGATCCATATGATTTGTTTGCTCCAGGAACTCAAAAGCATATTCTTAGATCGTATTTTAGATGGTCGTGGTCTCGAGATCTTAAAAAAGTGGTTGAAAGATCAAGTGCGGCTTTATATGTTACGAAAAACCATTTGCAAAATCGCTACCCTATCTCTAAAGGTTTATTCTCGATAGGAACATCGGATGTTATACTACCAGATTGCAAGTTGCAGAATTCATCTAAGGTTTTTAATAAAACTAAAAACGATACAATTAACCTAATATCTGTTGGATCTTTAGGGCAAATGTATAAATCTCCCGATATTGTGATTGATGCGATTGTAAACTTAAAGAGTAAGGGGTGGAATATCGTTGTTACTTGGGTTGGAGATGGTATTTATCAGCAAACTATGGTTGATTATGCTAAGAGTAAAAATGTATGCGAGTGTTTTCGTTTTATAGGTAGAGTATCTGCGGGTGATGGTGTTCGACAAAAGCTTGCAGAATCTGACATGTTCTTGCTTGTCTCTCGTCAAGAGGGACTACCACGTGCTATGGTTGAGGCTATGGGTGAGGGTTTACCATGTATTGGTACTAAAGTAGGTGGTATTCCCGAGCTACTAGAAGACGTAGCGTTGGTAGATGTTAACGACTCGGTTATGTTGGCAGATAGAATAGAGCACTTCCTATCTAACACAAC
>CAYJIL010000129.1:0-2366 GCA_964370235.1 uncultured Rikenellaceae bacterium
GTTAAGATGCACTGCATCGCAGATCCCTGAAAACCGCAAGTTTTCGGGGATTTTTGTTTTTGGTGAATTGGTAAAATATAGCACTTTGGAGCATACGATCGGTGGCTAATTCAGTGTCCAGAAAAATTGCTCAAAACAGCAAATCCCAAACCTATACCGCACTTTAATGAAGACCCTGAGCGGAAAGCGACTCTTCAATACTTTGATTAAGCTTTAGGCTTAAATATCTTATACACAGCAAAACACAACACAACTATCAGTAAACGGTTAATGAGAAAAAAGTTTGCAAAAATCATTGCCATCTCAATTTAATGTGCTATATTGCAGTATGGAAATAGCCGTTTCGGAAATGGTGGTTTCGGAAATGGTGATTTTGATTAACATTTAAGCGTATGAAATTTTATAATAGAGAGAACGAAATAGCTGCTCTTCAGGAGATTCAAGAGAGGTCGCTACAAAGTGCACAGATGACCGTTGTAACGGGGCGTAGGCGTATCGGAAAAACCCAACTGCTGTTAAAGGCAACCGAAGGGCAACCAACGCTCTACTTCTTTGTGGCTCGCAAGTCTGAAGTTCTTTTGTGTCAAGATTTTCAGCAAGAGATAGAGACGAAGTTGGGCATTCCAACATTTGGTAAGATTGAGAGTTTTGGTAAACTGTTTCAATATTTGATGCAGCTATCCAAAAGCCAAGCGTTCAACCTTATTATCGATGAGTTTCAGGAGTTTTACACCGTTGCGCCATCGGTGTATAGCGATATGCAGCAACATTGGGATTTGGGCAAGGATGAGAGCAAAATCAACCTGCTCTTGAGCGGTTCGGTCTACTCGCTGATGCACAAGATATTCCAAGGGTCAAAAGAGCCTCTCTTTGGGCGTGCGACCGCTCGCTTGCTCGTCAAACCCTTTACAACAAACACGCTGAAGGAGATTTTGGCGGATCACAATCCTAAATATACAGCCGAGGATTTGCTTGCGCTCTACGCATTTACGGGTGGTGTGGCGAAGTACGTGCAACTGTTGATGGATGCAGGGGCGCACAGCTATAAGAAGATGCTAAAGTACATCATCAAGGAGGATTCCCTCTTTATTTCGGAGGGGAAGAGTATGCTTGTCGATGAGTTTGGCAAGGAGTATACGACCTACTTTTCGATACTCTCATCTATTGCTCGTGGCGAGAACAGTCGTGCAAAGATTGAGGCAATTATAGGGCGTGAGATTGGCGGTTATCTCACAAAGTTGGAAAATGATTATTCGCTGATTGTTAAGGACACGCCAATATACTCAAAGTCGAGCAGTAAAAATGTGAGATATGTTCTGCGTGATAATTTCCTTACGTTATGGTTTAGATTTATCTATAAATATAGCTACGTAATCGAGGTTGGAAATTATGATGGATTGCGTGAGATTGTCGAGCGTGACTACTCGACATATAGCGGTATTATCTTGGAGCGATACTTTGTGCAGCAATTTATAGAGCAAAAAAAATACACTCGCATAGGCGGATACTGGGATCGTAAGGGCGAGAACGAAATCGACCTAATAGCGGTGAATGACCTTGCCAAAGAGGTGGACGTTGTGGAGGTTAAGCGCAAATCGTCATCATACGATGCAAACGCATTTAATTTGAAAGTAGCACACTTGCTCACAGTCGTTAACGAACTAAAGGGATATAAGATAAACGCATTTTGTCTCTCGATGGAGGATATGTAAAAAAGATCATAAAAAATATGGTTCTTTCAGTTCGATTCACTATCCTTGTAAAACGAAATAGAGGAGTCGATAATTAAGCCGCAATATGGTGAAATTGAGGATTCTAAAATTGGTTGGAATAGATTTTGCGGCTCATCTAATAGCGTAGTTTATAGAGTGTTATACGAGGGTTCGATTCGTGTTGCCACCAAGAAAAAGAGACTGTAAAAGGTCTCTTTTTTCGTTTATATGGTTCTAGGTGCCGTGTGTAAACTATTTTACATATTAAGTAAACATTTTGAAAATGTTATTTTATTCCCCCTATGCCCCCCCCACTAAATTATAAGCGAAAATAATTGTTTGGATAATAGCTAGTTACTGATATGCCTCCTGTTTGTGAGAAAAACATCACTCTCTATGATTTAAAAGAGATGAACAAGTTTTATGAGTCAGAAGTTGCAGAAAGAGTTGTTGGAGCAATACCTGCAATAACCACAGAAATGACCGCAATTGGACCGCAATGGGCAATAAACTTGCAATCAATGATTCAAGAGGCAACAAAATAGAAAACTTTTTTAAGTATTTTGCTTGATATTTAAAATAACTTTATTAACTTGAAATTTTACGATTATGAAAACAATGAATTTTGAACAAATGGAAAAAGTAAATGGAGGA
>CAYJIL010000129.1:2466-4527 GCA_964370235.1 uncultured Rikenellaceae bacterium
TAATTATATGAAAAATAAACTATTACGATTAATATTATTATTGCTATTATCAATAGTCGCATTTATTTTCGGCTTTATTTCAGATGACTTATTAATAAAATATAAATCTGTTATAGCATTCATTCTTATTACACTATCCACGCTAACGTTTATCAATGAATTAATGCCAGCTTTGGGTAATAAAATAATAAAAAAAAGAAATTATGCAATTACAATTGTTATAGGGCTGATTGTTGCTGTTATTGCTCTTACAATTAGTATTTTTAGTAATATAAGTAATGATGTTAATATAATTAGTATGATCCAAATATTGTCATATTTAATGATAATATTTGTAGTATACCCATCTACAAAAAAAAGATCATAATATATATATAATAATAATGCGATAAATGGAATACTTGCGTGAAATATTCTACTCTATTAAACACAACCGAATCCGAACATTATTATCCTGATTCGGTTGTGTCGAGGAGGGATTTTGATATTAGTAACATTACTAGGGATAGGGATAGATTTTGAATATGGGATTATGAGCCTGCAATCGATGATTCAAGAAACGACAAAATAGAGAACATAGTTAAGCATTATGCTTGATATTTTTATAACCTTACTAACTTAAAATTTTATGATTATGAAAACAATGAATTTTGAACAAATGGAAAAAGTAAATGGTGGTGGTTGGTGGGAGTGCGCATTTGCAGTCGGTGGCGCATTTCTAAACGTTGCCTTATTACCAGCAACCGCTCCTATCGGATGGGTCGGTGTAGTCTCATTGGTATATTCTTTGGGACAAGCAGGTTATTAATGTGGAATGGCATTTGATGATACAGAGATTTAGTTTTGAAAATGATTATCTTCAAAAGGCGTAAATAATATACAATTATATTAATTAGTTGTCAAATATGCCTAATATAATACAGAAATTATGAAATCTATATTTGTCGCTGTAAGCAGCCTTTTATACGCTGTACTATCAATAACAGCCCTCAACGCATTATCTGGTACGATAAATACTATTTGTGCAATTTTATTAATATTATTAGCAGTTGCGAATCTAATATTTATTGTAAGAAAAATACCTTTAAAAGTGAATCTACTCTATATATTAATTTCATTGTATATTATCGCAGGTCAAGTGATGTCTTTATGTTTAACTAACATTGAAGTTCATTACATACAGCTTTCATTGGTAGGAGCGATATTGAGCATGTTTAATATCTTACATTACCGTTATTCAAGAAAACAATGAATTTTGAACAAATGGGAAGAATTTATGGTGGTAGTGAAGATGGTGGTAGTTCGTGATTTAGTTGGGAGGATTGTGCAAAGGGAGCTATAATAAGCATGGGACTTAATTCAAGCTTTATTTACGGAATGTCTACTTTAGGACCTTGGTGGGGAGGAGGAATGGCTGTTGCTCTTGTAACAGCAGGATGTTTAAGCGTTAATTCTTAATTTAATGATTCGTTACTACTACAAAGCATTATTTAGGATAGATCCAGATTCAACGGATAATCTATTCTTGAAATCTATTGGAATTAAAAATGTCACATGGATAGCATATCTATCCATGTACATTTTAATATCTATAATGTCAACAATGATTTAATTGGTAATGTGGTAAAAAATAGCTGATTTTTTGTTATTTTTCAGATTTTGAGATTATCAATTTTTATCACTAAATTTACAATGTAAAGCTGAAGAGGAAACGAGCTCTGCTGAGGAGCAACTTGTCAGAAATAGGCTTTATGAATATACAGCAGAGAAGGGTGCATTTCGATGTACCCTTTTCCTTTTCTGCTGGTATTCTTTATGTCTAAAAAAACCTATTTTTTGTTATCCTGATTTCTAAAATATAGATACCATTTCACATATCTTTGATAGTGTGATTTTGACAAGCCTCTGTGCAGTCCAATATTCTGTTTTAAGTGTCCGAAATAAGACTCTAAACTATTGGTATTATTTGGGATATTTGAATTATCTAAGTAGTGGAACATATTCGGTATGGAATAGCAAACTTTAACCGCACATTAAGTTAAGCCGCTTTATAAATAATAT
>CAYJIL010000130.1:0-4423 GCA_964370235.1 uncultured Rikenellaceae bacterium
ACAAAAGAGGCTGCTTCGAATTAATTCGAGACAGCCTCATTTGCTATAAATGTTTTGTTACGGCATTGCCATAACTCGTTTTATTTACAAAGCTCAAGAATTTTTGCAACCTCAACATAAGTTACGTTTGCCTTTTCGCCTAGCTTAGCACCACGCTCTTTCATTCTCTCGACAATTGCCATAGCTACATCGTCACCAACGCCATTCTCAGAAAGACGAGTCTTTAGACCTAGCGAGCGGAAGAACTCTTCGGTTGCTGCAATTGTTGCATCAACTCTTTGCTCCTCGCTGCCTTGTGTAATACCAAATACTCTCTCGCCATATTGTAGGATTTTACCCCACTTTTGCTCTCTCATAACGCTCATAACTGCTGGCATAATGATTGTCAAAGTATGACCGTGAGTTAGGCCTGTTAGAGCAGTTAGTTCATGACCAATCATGTGAGTAGCCCAATCTTGCGAAACGCCCATAGCCGTAAAGCCATTTAGTGCCATAGATGCCGATAGCATAAAGTTAGCCATGTTATCGTAGTTGGTTTTATCGGCAATAGCCTTAGGCGCAACCTCTTTAACAGTTAACAAGATACCCTCTGCCCATCTGTCCATTAGTGGCGAAACATTTGTGTCGGTTAGATACTGCTCCATTACGTGCACAAAAGTATCTGCCAAACCACAAGCTACTTGGTGTAGTGGTAGAGAATAGGTTACCTCTGGATCTAGGATCGAGAACTCTGGGTGGTAAGTATATATTGGGTATTTCTCTTTTGTAGCATCGTTCGAGATAACCGAACCACGATTCATCTCTGAACCTGTTGCTGGAAGAGTAAGAACCGATGACATTGGCAAGCTAGGACCAGTGTAAGCACCGCTCAAAACAATATCCCAAGCGTCCATATCTGATAGTGTTGCTGCTGCAATCACCTTAGTTGCATCTAGTGTCGAACCACCACCAACTGCCAAAAAGTACTCTACTCCTTCGGCCTTTGCCATGTCAACAGCCTTGCGCACTGTCTCAACAAGAGGATTTGGCTCAATGCCCCAAAACTCTACAAAGTCAAAACCTGCCATAGCAGCAATCACTTGGTCATATACGCCATTGCTCTTTACGCTACCACCACCAAAGGTTATCATTATCTTTTTGCCCGCAGGAAGATTCGTTGCTAGCTGTGCGATTGTACCCTTACCAAAGATTAGTTTTGTAGGGTTTTTGAATTCAAAATTTTCCATTTCTATGTTTTTATGGTTGATGATTTTATTTACCTATATATATATTATACGCCAAAATAGCACTCACAAAGGTATATCATACCAGCATATTTAGCAAGTAGTGTAAAATTATTCATATACTGAAAAAATATTCCATATACTACACAAATATGTTTATTACTATCTTTGCACTTGTAAACTAACAACAAAAGATATGTACGCAAGAAAAACACCTCTCGACCTATCGTGTGGAATAAACATCACAATAGGAATTATTGGAGCAAAGTGGAAAACCTGCCTCATAGATATTCTAAGAGATGGAGCAATGCGCCCTAGCCAAATACATAGAGCACTAGCAGATGCTACACCACGAGTACTTAATCTTCAGCTCAAAGAGCTAGAAGAGCATGGCGTTGTGAGCAAAACTATATACCCAGAACTGCCGCCACGTTCGGAATATTCGCTTACCGACCTTGGCAGAGAGCTACTCCCAGTGCTCGACACACTTGAGGAGTGGGGCGAGAATCACCGAGAGGTGCTTGCCAAAATTCTAGGTGAGCAAAAGTAGCACGTGTTTACTATTTTGCGGCCTCGTCCAAAAGTTCTAGATATTGCCTTACCTTTTCGGGGTGGACTTTTGCTAGGTTGCTCTCTTCGCCCACATCGTCCTTTAGGTTGTAAAGCTCGACTGTGCGATCGCTACCCTTGTCAAAGCAAATAAACTTCCAGTCACCATCACGAAGGGCACGCTTGCGAGGCGAGTTTTCCTCAAACTGCCAGTACAGGTAGGGGTGATATTGCTGTGTTCCACTAGCCGTTAGCGTTGGTAAGAACGAAATACCATCGCTATCGATGGGTAATTCAACATCTAGCATTTGTGCAAAGGTGGGCATTACATCCCAAAATGCACTAATGTGATCGCTAACCACTCCTGCTGGTATATTGCTTGGCGACCATGCTACCATTGGCACTCTTATTCCTCCCTCATACAAATCACGCTTTAAACCACGCAATGGCCCGTTGCTATCAAAGAATTGTGGGTCGGCACCACCCTCACGGTGTGCACCATTGTCGCTAGTGAATATAACAATAGTATTGTCGGCAATGCCTTGTTTTTTAAGCTCAGAAAGCACTTCGCCCACATATCGATCTAGTGTCGAAACCATTGCTGCAAAAGTAGCATGAGGTTTTGCACAAGGATAGTAGCCTGCTCCACTATATGGTGCTAGCTTTTTGGGCTCTTCGTTAAACAAAGAGTCGTAGTGCTGAAACGTAGCATCATTTGGATGTGCTAGCTCGGCATGTGGCAAGGTATATGTTAACATTGCAAAGAATGGTCGATCTTTGTTTGAGCGTATAAACTCCAACCCTCGTTGGTGTATTAAGTCTTGACTAAAGGTATTGCGCTCGCCATTTTGGTTACCCTCGATAGATACTTTTTGGTTGTTATCCCACAAGTATGGCGGATAGAAAGAGTGTGCTTTACGTTGGCAATTATAACCATAAAACTCATCGAAACCTGCTTTGTTAGGTTCGCTTTCAGAGCCCGGATAACCCAAACCCCACTTACCAAACAAACCAGTTGCATACCCTTCGTTATCAAACATTTTGGCTAACGTATATGTATTGGCACGCATTGGCTCTTGCCCCTCGGGCTTAACCTCTTTGTTACCTTTTACCTGTGAATGGCCTGTGTGCAAACCTGTCATCAATACACAACGAGAGGGAGCACTAACAGTACTACCGCTATAATGTTGTGTAAAGCGCATACCCTCACTTGCCATAGCATCAATATTGGGGGTAGCTATTAGCTTTTGACCATAACACCCCAAATCTCCATAACCCAAATCGTCGACAAGAATATAGACCACATTCATGTCGCTCTTGCTCTCACAAGCAACTAGTGTACTCAACAGCAGTGCCGAAGCCGAAATTTTTGCAGATAGTTTCTTCATTATATTTATAAATTACATTTGGTATTAGCGTTTTTTCTTGTTTGGCTTGCTCTTGGGCAGATTTTTATAATCTACCATCAAAGCCTTTGTTAGCTCGTAGCTTTGGTATGGATGATCTGTCGACATGACGATGTGTTGTTTCATCATTCGACAAGTTTCGTCTAGTAGCAGCCTATCATCGGGTATGCAAAGTGTGATTGCTACTCCACTGCGCCCCGAACGTGCCGTGCGCCCAATGCGATGAATATATTGCTGTGCCTGCTGTGGCAAGCCATAGTTAATTACGTGTGTTACATCGTCAATATCTATTCCTCGAGCAATTATATCGGTTGCTACAATTATTTGTGTTTCGCCGCTCTTAAAGCGTTCGAGAATATACTCTCTTGCCTTTTGTGAACGATCGCTGTGCATAGCTTCGGCATTAAAACCATTCTCGGTTAGCAAAGTAGCCAACCTATCTGCCATTTTGCGAGAACGGCTAAACAAAATTGTGCGATGTGGTTTTTCGTTGCGAATAACATGAATCAACAGTGGATCCATCATTTTTTGCTCTACAAAATAACCTCGCTGCTCTATTTTCTCAACCGCCACTCGTTGCCCTTGTGCCGTTATGTAGTTAATGTCTGGGGCTAGCTCCTCGATAATAGATTGCACACCTTGTGGCGAAGTAGCACTAAAGCACAATAGCTGCGAGGCGTTACTTCGCAACTGAGCCAAGCGAGCAATGGCATCCCTAAACCCTAGGTCTAACATTTGATCTACTTCGTCTAGCACAAAAATATCGAAACTAGTAGCAAGCAGTGCATTTTGCTCTATTAGGTCGATTAATCGACCGGGAGTAGAGATGATAATATCGGGCTTAGTTGCCAGCGCTGCTATTTGTGGCGCATACTCCACACCACCATATATGGTAGTGTAGCTAACATCGCCCCTTATAATGTCACACACCGATGCTATTTGCTGTGCAAGCTCACGCGTGGGGGCAAGCACCAGCATGCCTTTAACTCCGCCATTGCTCAATCGAGCCAAAGCAGGAAGCAGGTACGACAAAGTTTTGCCACTACCAGTTTGCGAGATTGCCACAAGGCTCTCACCCTTGGCAGCTGTGGGTATCACCTCTGCCTGAATTTGTGTGGGAACAACAATTCCCTCACCCTCTAAAATATCTATCAACGAAGCCGCAACTCCCAATTCTTGAAATGTCATTATATATATGTGTATTCTCTCTTTTACAAAGATAATTATTGTTGTTCGACAAAAAAA
>CAYJIL010000131.1:0-4370 GCA_964370235.1 uncultured Rikenellaceae bacterium
TCGTAGTAGCCACTATGTTTGTGTGGCTTTGTGCGCTTTATAACCTCTTTGAATCGAGATATTTTGAAAGTAACTTTGCTATCTAGTTTCTGCTTTTTATCGATAATCATATTGCCATATCTTTAACTCGTTTTGCCCACAGTGAGCCTTTAAAGTTAGTAACTATTTTCAAAAAGTATTTATAAAATAATTAACTTTAGGTGCACGTAAGCAATGTTTTGTGGGCTAATGGTATGAATGTGTGTGCATTTGCCTTTTGGGCAGGTGATATATTCAGCGGCTCCATATAAAAATAACTAATGATATGAAAAACGTAGAGATAGAGCGTAAGTTTTTGGTAGAAGGCGATTTTTTGGCATACGTACAAAAATCGGAACATATTGTTCAGGGGTATTTGAGCCGTGATCCACAGCGAGCTGTTCGAGTTCGAATAAAGGGGGATAAGGGGTTTTTGACAATCAAAGGCATCTCAAACGAGAGTGGTATGAGTCGCTACGAGTTCGAAAAGGAGATAACGCTAAACGAGGCAGACGACCTTTTGAAGCTATGTTTGTGCCCCAACATCGAAAAGGTGCGCCATGTGGCCACAATTGGCAAGCACACTTGGGAGATTGATGTTTTTGACGGTGCACACAAGGGGCTAATCTTAGCCGAAATCGAGCTAAGTGCCGAGAGCGAGGAGTTTATAAAACCCCAGTGGCTAGGCCGTGAGGTAACGGGCGATAGTCGATATTATAATAGCTCTTTGTCCCAAGATAGTGCGACCCCACCGCTAAAGTAGCACCCTTTGCTGCTAACTATTTAGCGCATAGGGAAATGTAGCTAGGACTTATATCCGTTATAGCTACCATTAAATAGCATCGGGCAATAAATAATGTGCCATAGTGGCTATTATGCAGCATAAACATATAAAAATGTGTTAAATTATTTGTATATTTGTACCCACACTATTTAATTAATATCTAAACTTAGAATTATGAGAAAATTTCTTTTGCTCATTCTCCTTTTGGTGAGCGTAATGCATGTTAGTGCACAACATGTAAATATTATTCCAAAACCCCAGAGAGTAGAGATGCGTTCGGGCAAATTTGCTATTGAGCAAGATACCAAAATCATATATGCCAATGGTCTTGAGCAATCGGCAGAGTATCTTCAAGATCTTTTGAAGGGGTCGACAGGTTGGGCTCTAGACATAGCAAATGGAAGTGGCAAGAAGCATGCCATCAACCTAGTAATTAACACCATGCTCGACAAAGAGAGCTATACACTAGCCATCGATAGCCAAGGTATAACAATTGCTGCTGCCGATAATGCAGGCGTGTTTTATGGTATTCAAACCATGCTTCAACTATTCCCATCGAGCATATACAGTAGCTCGCTAGTCGAGGGAGTAGAGTGGACAGCACCGGCTATATATGTTGCCGATACGCCTAAATATAAATGGCGTGGTATGATGCTAGATGTTGCTCGCTATTTCTATGACAAAGAGTTTGTTATGAAATACATTGACATGATGGCAATGTATAAGCTAAACATACTTCAGCTACACCTTATCGACGATTCGGGCTGGAGACTAGAGATTAAAAAATATCCACGACTAACCGAGGTTGGTGCTTGGGCAGGCGAGGATGGTAAGCGTCTAGGTGGCTTTTATACACAAGACGATATTCGCCAAATTGTAGAGTATGCAGCAGTGCGTAATGTTGATGTAATACCCGAAATAGCTTTCCCTGCGCACATGTTATCGGCAGTGGTTGCCTACCCTTGGCTAAGCTGCGAGGAGGTACAGCTAGAGGTGCCAACACAGCACTACATTAGCCGTGACCTACTTTGTGTGGGTAAGGAGTCTTCGTATGAGTTTCTAAAGAATGTCTTTGAGGAGGTTTTCGAGCTTTTCCCATCTAAATATGTAAATATTGGTGGCGACGAGGTTGTTCCCGAAAAATGGGCTAAGTGTCCACATTGCCAAAAGGTAATAGAGCGTGAGGGGCTAGATCACCCACAAAAGCTACAAGGCTACCTAACAAACATTGTTACAGAGATGATGAAGGAGCACGGCAAAACAGTTGTTGGCTGGGAAGAGGCTGTGATGAGTGGTCAAGTAAACAACAAAATGGTGGGTATGGTATGGCGCAACCTAAAATCTACAAAAGAGGTGCTAGAGGGCGGTCACTACGCAGTTTTGTGTCCTGCTAGCCACACATATTTTGACTTTGCCGAGGGTCGCACACCGGGCGAAATTAAGGCAGCTGGATGGATGCCTCCAATCTCTGTTGAGAAGTGCTACTCGCTAAATGTTAGCGACTATGATGTTGACTCACAAATTCTAGGTGTACAGGGTGCATTCTGGAGCGACCAATTTATTCACGGAGTAATACTTCAGGAGTTTGATGTTTTGAACGAGAACCGTTCGGAGCGATATGCCGAGTACCTTACATTCCCTCGTTTGCTTGCACTATCAGAGGTAGCATGGAGCGACGAGTCGGCACGTGAGTTCAACGAGTTTAGAGAGCGACTAAAGTACCACTTCGCAAAACTAGATAGCAAAGAGTGTCACTACCGAGTTCCAGAACCAATCATCACTGCAAGTAGCGATGTAAATGGCGGTGTTAAATTCGAGCTAGAGCCTAGTGTTGCAGATTCAAAGATTGTCTACACAACCAATGGTCGCTACCCACACAGGCACTCTGCTATATATAGCGAGCCAGTAACGGTAGACGATAAAATCAACTTTAGAGCTTCGACTCTATCGGCAAATGGTTTGCTATCTTTGCCAATCTACTTTGAGGAAGAGTATGCAAAATATAAGTCGTTTGGCGAGTTCTGTGCACAATGGAAACCCCATCTAATCAAGGGTGGCGAATTCTCACCATGGAAGTTCGAGGCTACGGGTAAAATTTCGGGTAATGGCACATATGAGCTTACCTTCATCTTTACTTCGGGCGTATATAAGCTAGAGATTGACGATGTTAAGCTATATAAGAGAGATGAGCTAATATCACAAGACAAGCATCTAGGTTCGACAGGTGGTAGCAGTACAGCTAACACATATACACTAGAGGTAAACTCGTTTGAGGCAGGAACACCATTCTTTATTGAGGCGATGGTACGTGGCGACCAAGGTAACGACTCAAACGGTGTTGTGATGATTAAGAAAGTAAAGTAATCGTTTAACATATTACTACCAAGCAAAATAGGGTGCTTCCATTTGGAAACACCCTATTTGTTTTAAGATATAATGGTAATAAATAATTGCTAAAATCTTCGCAAATAATAGTTGTACAGTTAGATATGTGATAGTTGTCTTTGTTCGCAAATAGGGAGAGACGGATAATGATTAAAAATATACGACAAAGCCTTTAAAGAGTATGCAATCAAATTGAGTTACTAACAAGGCTGAATTTTAGGAGTGGTTCAATAACTGTCCATCTTTAATAGAGATTCGCAATATGCTTGTCAGAATTTATTAAATTACTTAATAACCTAAGTATCGATGAGTTTTGGCAACAATATTACATTAAAACTATTATTAATAAGCGACTTAACTTAATGAGAAATAAAAATTTGCTATTCATATGGTAACCATGTCGCTAAACTACAAAACTGGTGTCGCCAAACTACAAAACTGTGTTGTTAAACTACAATTATACTACTTTTCATTGTACTCTTACGGAATTTTTAAATAATACGCTTATTGATAGCTCTTTTATGACTATCTTTGCACAATAATGTTGGCATATTTGGATGAATAAATTGAATTTTAATATGAGAAAACAATTATTAATACTTCTAATAGCTCTCTGTGCAGAGGTTAATGCGTCGGCACAAGAGGAACAAACAACATATCCAGCACAGCAGCCAATGGCGAAGATGACCGTAAGTGAAAAGGTGTTGGATACCGAGCAGGCTACGGAGCAGAGTCGTTACCTTGGGCTAAAGTGCAATTTGATTCCTTGGGCTTGGGGTATAGTGAACGTTGCGATGGATTACGAGGTAGCCGATAGACTATCGGTTGAGCTACCGATACTTTATTCACCTTGGTATGTGCGAGAGAAGAACGCAGTGAAGACCTTTACTGTTCAACCTGAATTGCGCTATTGGTTAGGTAGAGTAGGCTGTGGCCATTTCTTTGGCGCGCACCTCACTGCAAGTTGGTACAGCGTAAGGAGTGGAGAGGATCGCTACCAAGATACCGATCGCCCACTACTAGGTGGTGGAATAAGCTACGGCTACCTTCTGCCGATTACTAAAAACTGGATGGCGGAGTTTACCCTCGGAGCAGGGTATACAAGCACTAAGTACGACACATTCTATAATATAGTCAATGGCGCACGTATTAGCACACAGACAAAGAATTACTGGGGGATTAC
>CAYJIL010000132.1:0-4321 GCA_964370235.1 uncultured Rikenellaceae bacterium
ATTTAATAAAAATATAATGTAATATCTTCTTTTACCCATATTATTTTATAAAAAATGGGCACAGTAAAGATATTTACTCGTGAATAAATTGATAATACAACCGCTTATATGCCTATAATTATTCTGATACTAATAATATTTAGATAAAAAAACACTACCTTTGCGCCAAGAATATAGTGGGACGAAATTGTCTGAGCCCACCTAATATATGTTAATATGCAGGAGAAGATTTTAATTTTGGATTTTGGGTCACAGTACACTCAGCTTATCGCTCGTAGAGTGAGAGAGTTGAATGTATATTGTGAGATACACCCATTCAATAAGATTCCAGCTCTGGATGACTCTATCAAGGGAGTTATTCTTTCTGGTTCACCATTCTCGGTTAGAGACGAGAATGCGCCAAAGGTTGAGCTTGGTGATATTAAGGGCAAACTTCCTCTACTAGGTGTATGTTATGGAGCACAGTACCTATCACACTGGTTTGGTGGTGCGGTTGAGCCATCTATCGCTAGAGAGTATGGTCGTGCTATGCTTACAAAGGTGGTTGGAGACGATCAACTAATCAAGAATATGAGCGAGTGTTCGCAGGTGTGGATGTCACACGGCGACACAATTGCTAAAGTACCAGATAACTACACAGTTATTGCTAGCACCGAAGATGTAAAGTATGCTGCATACCGTGTCGAGGGCGAGCAAACTTGGGGTATTCAGTTTCACCCAGAGGTTTACCACTCAACAGAGGGTAAGGCACTACTAAAAGACTTTGTAGTTGATATTTGTGGTTGTAGCTGTGACTGGACTCCAGCATCGTATGTTAAGAGCACAGTAGCCGAACTTAAGGCTATGATTGGCGAAGATAAAGTAATTCTTGGTCTTTCGGGTGGTGTTGACTCATCGGTTGCTGCCGAGCTTTTGCACCGTGCAATTGGCGATCAGCTAATTTGTATCTTTGTAGACATGGGTCTACTTCGTATGAATGAGTTTGAAGAGGTACTAGAATCATATAAGAGCATGGGTCTAAATGTTATTGGTGTTCGTGCTGGTGACAAATTCCTAGGCGACCTTAAAGGTATTACAGACCCAGAGGAGAAGCGCAAGATTATTGGTCGTGACTTTATCGAGGTATTTGATGCCGAGGCACAAAAGATTAAAGATGCTAAATGGCTAGGTCAAGGTACTATCTACCCTGACGTTATTGAGTCTATCTCGGTGAATGGTCCATCGGTAACTATCAAGAGCCACCACAATGTGGGCGGTCTTCCAGAGAAGATGAACCTTAAGATTGTAGAGCCACTTCGCCTACTATTCAAAGACGAGGTAAGACGCATTGGTGCAGAGATTGATGTTCCTCAAAACATTCTTAAGCGTCACCCATTCCCAGGCCCAGGCCTAGGTATTCGTATTCTTGGCGAGGTTACTGCCGAGAAGGTAAATGTTCTTCAGCAAGCCGACAGAATCTTTATCGACGGACTTAAAGAGTGGGGTCTTTACGACGAAGTATGGCAAGCTGGCGTAATGCTACTTCCGGTACAGAGCGTTGGTGTTATGGGCGATGAGCGCACATATGAGAACTGTGTTGCTCTACGTGCAGTAGTATCTACCGATGGTATGACAGCTGACTGGGTACACCTACCATATGACTTCTTGGCTAAGGTATCTAACGATATTATCAACAAAGTGCGTGGTGTAAACCGTGTAGTATATGATATTAGCTCTAAGCCACCTGCAACTATTGAGTGGGAATAGTCTAACAAACAAAAAGGTTGTCTCGATAAATCGAGACAACCTTTTTTGTAATATAATTATTCGGCAAGCACACGCCCCCACTTAACCATCTCTTTAAAGATGGGGACTAACTGTTCGCCCTTGGGCGTTAGCGAATACTCTACTCGTGGAGGAACAACCGCAAACACAACACGTTTAACAATTCCGTCACGCTCTAGCTCACGTAGCGATTGGGTGTACATTTTATTGGTGATGTTAGGCATCATCTTTTGCAACTCGCCCGAACGCTTTGCACCCTTGCGCAAATAAAACACAATTATACTCTTCCACTTGCCGCCAACAATGTCCATTGCAAGCTCTAGCGGACAGGCATATTCTTTTTCGTTATAAATAATTTTATTATCCATTGCTGTAAATCAACATTTTACTCCTTTTGGTAACTATATACCCTTTGGGTAAGTACTTGCCCAATAGATACAAATGTAGTAGTTTTGCACCAAGAAATCAAACAAGAGTCTATAATAATATAAAACAACGACAAAATGGATGCATTAGAGATGATTATGGAGCGCCGAAGCGTTCGCCGTTACAAAGACGAGAAGGTGAGCCACGAGCTTCTAAAAGAGATTATAGAGGTGAGCCGTTGGGCGCCATCTTGGGTAAACTATCAAGTTGCACGCTACACTATCGTAGACGATGAGGCGATGATTAAATCGATTGCCGAAAATGCAGTGAGAGGTTTTACTTACAACACAAAAACGTTGTCGAGAGCAAAAGGGCTAATGGTGCTTAGCTATGTTGTAGGCAAGAGTGGCAAGAAAGAGGAGATGACCGAAGAGTTTGAGAACACAAACATTTGGGAGATGTTCGATGCAGGTATCGCTTGCCAAACATTCTGTCTTGCAGCACATGCCAAAGGTGTAGGAACGTGCATAATGGGTGTTGTTAACCAAGAGGAGATAGCAAAAATCATTTCACTTCCCGAGCAAGAAAAGGTGGCAGCTGTTATAGTATATGGATTTGAGGATGGCGACCATGCCAAAGCAACTCCACGTAAATCGGTAGAGGATATACTTAGAGTAGCAAAGTAAAACATAAAAAAAGGCATCTTGTAACGTCAAGATGCCTTTTTTTTATGTAGTTACACGATAACTAGATTGTAGCTTGAGTAGGCGTAACAAACGCTGCGACCACACCGCAACTATCGAGAAAAACAGCCTAGGCAACACCAACCACCACAAACCAACACCTAATGCCAAGAACAGAGCCGTATCTTCGACAAGGCTGTGTGTACTTGCTATGCTAGTGTTTAGCAATTTGGCATCGTCACAAGACATTTCGCCCTTGTTAATCTCCGCTACAATAATAGCTCCACCGTAGGCAAGCCCTAGAGTATTGGCAACGATCCACAAAAAAGAGGTAGACTTTGGTAGCCCAAGCACAAACATCAGTGGAGAAAGGTATTTTATCATTGCATCAATAACCCTAAACGCCTTGAGTAGGTTTTGTAGAATATTTAGCAGATATATTATCACCAAAATCTTAAGCGACAAAGACATAGTAGATATAGCCCAACCCGACAGCAATTCGACAACAGAATTTGCCTTATTGGCAGACATATCTAGCAAGAGTTTACCCGCATACTCTTGCGGTATTGCAATATTTAGCAAGAAACCACAAGCCAATGCCATGGCTATTCTAAGAATAGTTATCCCCCAGAACGATGAGCCCGATTTAGATTGAATAACTCCCTCTACAATTAGGTTGTGTGCAATCAAGCACATCGATGCCATTATTGTTACTTCACGAAGCTCGAAACCAAAGGTAGCCATTACAGCTATTGCCGAATAGATGCTAGTTAGGCACGATGTTATAAACACAAAGGCAGCCTCACCCGACAGCCCCAATAGCTTAAAAAACGGCTCGGTATAGTCCGAAACCAAAGCTATAATGCCATAAAAATCGAGTATCGTAGCAACTAGTGTTATGGGAATCATCATCTTTAGTAGCCATAGTGACGACTTGAGCGATGGCAAGAATGCCTTGGTAATTTGGCTAAAGATAAGCGAGAATATATTTTGACTATGGTGTTTCAACTTCCTATAAATTTATAACTATAAAACAAAGCACAAAGATAGATAAAACTTATGGCTCTGCAATAAGTTCTCAATCTTTGTGCTCGTTATAAACCGTTGAATATTACAACGCTTACTTTCGTAGTATTTTGTCCATAGCCTTGCCTTTGGCTAGCTCATCAACTAATTTGTCGAGGTAGCGTACCTCTTTAATTATAGGGTCTTCGATCTCGGCAATTTTCACACCACAAATAGAACCAGTTATCAAAGTTCGCTTTTCGTTTGGCTGTGGGGCTGCGCTAAAGAAACTCTCAACGTCAATAGAGCTTGTTATTATTTGTTGTAGCTGCTCTTCGCTATATCCTGTCAACCAACAAATCACCTCGTTTACTTGGGCTTGTGTGCGCTCTTTTCTCTCTGCCTTAGCAACATATAGGGGGTAGAGCTTATCGAATTGCATTTTCTTAATATCCATAGTATCGAACTGTTTTATTATACAAATTGTTAAATTATTCCAAAGT
>CAYJIL010000133.1:0-4253 GCA_964370235.1 uncultured Rikenellaceae bacterium
CTAAATTTAAAGCTATGCAAGAGAGAAAAATTAATGAGGTTGAGAGCTTAGAGCTTATCACTCGCATGATTCAAAACACACAACAAAACCTTGGGCGAAGCAACGGCAACGCATTCATAGTATCTGGGATAGCAACACTTATATCGGCAATTGTAGTTTGGGTGCTTACCAATGCTACGGGAAATCAAGCCTATCAATTTGCGTGGTTCCTAATCCCCATCATCATTCAAGCATGGGTTCTAACTACCAAAAAACGAGAGATGGTAAAGACCCATATCGACAAGATGCTTTCGCAACTTTGGTCTGCTATTGGCATTTGTTGCGTTGCAATTCCTTTGATTGTAACTGCAATTAACCTCTCACCAGCAGCTCACAAAGCACTATATTTACAAGATGGCAGATTATTCATACTCATACCTCTCATCGAGATAATAATCGTATCGATAGGAGTTATTGCAACGGGGCTTATCATCGATTTTCGAGGGTTTAAGATTGCAGGCTCAATTGGTGTACTACTTGCGTTTGGAACTCTAATGGCAACAACGTGGGCAGTGCCATACACATTCGCCATTTGGGCAATAGCGTGTCTAATAATCCCCGGAGCAAAACTTAACTACGCAAATAAAAAATCAAAGCCATGTTAAAAGAGCTCGACCCTTTGTTACATTCAGAACTCAGGCTAGCAATAGTCTCTATTCTGATAGGGGTAGCCCAAGCCGATTTTGTCTACCTAAAAGAGAAATGTGGTGCTACTGCTGGCAATCTAAGCGTGCAAATTAGCAAGCTAGAGCAAGCAGGATATATCACAACAAAAAAAGAGTTTGTGGGCAAAAAGCCACGCACTACATGCAGCCTTACCGAGCTAGGCAAAGAGCGTTTTGCCAATTATGTTGAATCCCTAAAGAGTTACCTACACCTATAAATGAATATGCTATCTAAATTTTGCGATTTTAGATAGCATATTCTTAATTTAACTAAAGGCTGTTGCGGCCACAATCCACTAGTACAACAACTAGTACTTTGCCTCACTCACAGAGCCATCAAGCGATAGGCTTATTGGTATGAAGGCAAAACTCCAACGCTGAATTTTAAATGTTTTGCGTGAAATGAGCTTTATGGTATTATCGCCCTTTTTTAGCTTTATCAAAACAGGCGGACGTGTCCAATAAAACTGCTCGTCGGTATAGGGCATCTCTTCTTGAGGCTTGTGCCAAGTATGAAATTTAAAGTTATACTTACCTGGCTCAACCCATGGCACTGCAGGAGATACCTCTTCGCCATTAACAAATATTTGCGAACCAGTCTCCCACTCTCCCTGCTCGCCAATGCCATTGCCTTTGCGATTTGAGCGAGCCGACACCTCAAAACCAACCCAAGCATAAATAGTTGTATCTCTCTTTGCTCGCAGCATTGTAGTTGCCACGGCATAATCGTTATCGGTAAATGTATAACCTAGCGAGTCTGCAATAGCATTCATATCAATTGCACCACCCCACGCACGAATTGCCTTACCAGCATCGGGAATCTCGATATTCCACTGCAAACCACTATTTGCAACCCATCTAAAGTTTGGTGTACGCAAGATACTATCACGATGAAAAATCATTTTTCGCTCAAAATTTTGCAGCTTCTGCCCTACTTCAGAACTAGGGTTAGGCAAAATATTAGCATTTGACTCATGCCCCAAACTACCTCCGCTCCAAAATCGTTCGGCAAACGGCAATAGTGCCGATATAACACCATTGTGTGTTATTAACTTACTCTTATCAACTACACGCACATCATTCCACATACACAAAATACCACCAACGGCATGCATAGTCTCCCATCCGGTAGAACACGGATTATGTAGAATATTACGATATGTAAAAACAATTGGGTCATAGTAGTTCAAATAGCCCATATACGAATCTAAATATTGCCCCACATACTCTTTGCTATTTGAGTTTGGCACCGAACTAGTGTTCCACAACTGTCGTATAGTTGTAGGCGAGGCAGGCAAACCCGGATCCCACGAAATTGCGTGTCTACCATATTTTTCACAAATTTGCTCTGCCCAACTCATAAATCCAGTTGGATCTTCAATATGCACTTCGTCTGAACCTATATGAAAATAGGGGCACAAGCTCTGTGGTATCTCCTCAAAAAATTCGGCTAAACACTCCTCCAAAATTTTCATTCCCTTGGCAGAATCCATACCAACCCCAAAAGTACGCTTAAAAAACGCACTATGGCCAGGCATATCAATCTCGGGTATAACGCTTACTCCACGCTCACGAGCATAGTATATGACATCACGTATTTGGTCATAGGTATAAAAACGCCCTGGATCACGTGTTGCTCTATGAAATTTAGCATCGTTTAGCTCGGGGTATATTTTACACTCTATTCGCCATGCAGGATTATCGGTTAGGTGCCAATGAAACACATTCAGCTTATAACTACTCAGCAGGTCGATATACTGCTTTATCATATCAATTTCCATGAAATTACGACCCGAATCATGCATAAATCCCCTGATTGGGAAAGCAGGATAATCGGTAATAAGCACCTCGGGATATTCGCCATTACCATCCTTTAGCTGCTGCATTGTATGCTTAGCCCAAACCAAAGCTACCGAGTCGGCAGCTATAATGGTTGCTCGACTACCTTTTATCTTTATGGTATAACCTTCGGCAGGTAAACTTCTATCGGTAGATATATGCTGTGTTATCGATCGCAGGTGTACTGTTTTATCAGATAAAGTCTCAATGCTTTGGGGCTGAGGAATAAGGGTTGTTTGTCGTTGAGCCATAAGCTCAGAAACCGAAAAAATGGCAATTATTGCCACCAAGAGTGATTTGATAGTCATTATATATGCAGTTTGGTTGTTAATAATACCACAAATATAATAAAAATTAAATAGTGTTAGGTAAAGTTTATATCGAATTATGTGCGCTGTACCCATGTTAGGCACACAAATACTATTTACGGCACAAAAAAAAGAGGTGATAACTTAGTTATCACCTCTTGGTGCGGATGGAGGGACTCGAACCCCCACGCCTCGCGGCACTAGATCCTAAGTCTAGCGCGGCTACCAATTACGCCACATCCGCTTTGTTTGTGATACAAAGGTAGCTATTTTTTTATACAATCCAAATTTTAATATTACTTTTTTTAAGTTTTTTTGACCTAAAAGTTATACTTCGCTACAAATCAACCGTTTAAAAAAAGAGAACTTTTACAACAAATTGTCATAAAAGTTCTCTTTACTACTTTTTATAAAGATATTAACGCTTACCTTTACCACCTCTTAGTGTAGCAACTTCAACTGGAGTTAGGTATCTCCACATGCCACGCTTAAGATTTTTCTTGGTAATACCAGCAAAATAAACTCTATCTAGCTTTTGTACACGATAACCAAGGTGCTCGAACATACGACGAACAACACGGTTACGACCAGAGTGAATCTCTACTCCTACTTCGTCTTTTTTGCCATCTACGTGGCTAACCTCGTCGGCAAAAGCAACACCATCCTCTAGCTCGATACCTTGAGCAATGCTCTCTAGGTCTGCCTCAGATACGTTTTTGTCTAGGAATACGTGGTAGATCTTCTTCTTTTCAAATGATGGGTGAGTAAGCTCACGTGCCATATCACCATCGTTAGTAAGTAGAAGCACACCCATACTGTTCTTATCGAGACGACCAACCGGATATACTCGCTCGCTTACCTTACCCTCTAGCAAATCCATAACACTCTTGTCGGCGTGTGGGTCGTCTAGTGTAGTAACATAACCCTTAGGCTTGTTCATTACAAGGTAAACACGCTTTTCGCCACGAATAACTTCGCCCTCGAAACGTATTTCGTCACCATTCTTAATCTTTGTACCTAGCTCGGTAGCAACTACACCATTTACCATTACTGCACCACTTGCAATATAGTTATCGGCCTCGCGACGAGAACAAACTCCCGACATTGCGATATAGCGATTAAGACGTATTTCACGATTGATTATTGGTTCTGGCTCTTTATAAACACGTTCAACTGTTGTGCGAGGAGCATAAGAAGAACCCTCTTCGGCACGCTCACGCTTATTAAACGATGGGCGAGATCCTTGCTGACGATTCATAAAACCGCCTGTGCGTGGGCCTCTATTATACGAACCGCCTCTTTGATCGGTTGATGGTCTAAAGCTACTACGCTCTGTGTTGCCATCGGCATCGTTGCGACGATTGAAACCTCCTTCGCGGCGCTCACCACCACGGTTAAAGCC
>CAYJIL010000134.1:0-3962 GCA_964370235.1 uncultured Rikenellaceae bacterium
TATTGCCTTTTTTTAATGCATGTATATTTTGGAATAATCTTAAAAGATGAATTAGATTCACATTAACAACATCATCTAACTTAAAGAGTAGATTATTGAAGCAAAAGCATATTATTTTGATTATAATTTGTAATTTTGCAAGACGATGCCTTGTTAACTGAAAGCAGGAGATAAAGCAGGAGAGAAACAAAATAATGACAGATACCTATTAGTGCCCTCTCCCGTAGTATTTATTGCAGGTATTTTCACATAATTGAATACAAAACCCAAACAACATAAACAATGAAAAACCCATTACTTAAAAAAGCAACACTTACATTTGTGTTATCTTTTTTGTCGATGTTTGGCTATTCACAAGTAGCCAGAGAGCTAGAAACTAGCAATCACATCATTAGCAACAACAAGGAAGACAAAGATATTTTAGCCAAAAAATTTCATGAAATAAAGTATAACCCACTGCTACCTATTCGTGGTAAGGCGCATAGATACGAAGGTGAGTATTTAGGTGCTATACAATTTCCTGTAGGAGGATTGGGTTCTGGATGCATTCAGTTTGACGGTGATGCTAGGCCTAGATATTGGCAAATATTCAACAACATGACCCACGATTACATACCAAATAGCTTTATGGCGATAAGGGTGCAAAGAGGAGGCGAAACCGAGATTCGTGCGCTGCAAACCAAAGACATAGCAGGCATCAAGGGAATGAAGACTCTTAGTTGTGTAAACGAGTTTCCGTTTTTGAGGTACGATTTCGAAGATAATCTCCCAATATCTACATCGTTAACTGTTTACAATCCATTTATTCCGACCGATCTCAAAAATTCGTCTATTCCGGCTGTTTTTTATGAGGTGGTTGTAACAAATAATTCAACCCAAAGTGTCGAAGTCGATCTGCTAGCATCGCAACAAAATGCAATTGGATTTAGTCGTGCAGGTGTGGTAAATAACAATATATCGTTTGCCGACAACTATAAATTATCGCTAGAAAGAGAATTGATAGATGGCAACAAGTCCAAACTATACTCAGGCAATATTAACAAGATAGTTGATATAGATGGGGCTAAGGTTCTGGAGATGAATTCAACCATTAGTAGCGACGATGAGCATTACGGCCAAATGGCACTAATACTGTTCGACAATAAAAAAGGACTTAAAAACTCAAGTGGCATAGCTAGTTGGCAGAGTTTAGATAGTTTTGAGTCGGGCGGTGTTTTAGAGGACAATAGCAAGCTATCGCCAAGCGAGCAGGCAAGCACATATTCGGGTGCGCTCACATCTAAAGTAGTACTAAAAGCAGGCCAGAGCAAAGTGTTTAATTTGGCTTTAGCATGGTACTTTCCAAACGGAATAAGCGGTGGTAGTAGCACTAAATGGGATGCTTGGGGCAATGGTAAATGGCACGGCAAGGGTAACTACTATGCAACGCAATGGGATAGTATCGATAATTTAGTATCCTACTTAGTCGAAAACCGAGAGAAACTTTATAGCGAGTCTAGGCTATTTCAGTCTACCCTATTCGAAACCAATCTTCCCTATTGGTTAATGGAGCGTCTAAGCTCACAACTAGCTATTATAAAGAGTCGTACAATATTTCATGCCAAAGATGGTTATGTTGGGCTATGGGAGGGGTGCGGAGCTGGCGATGGTTCGTGTGCTGGCAACTGCAACCATGTATGGCACTATGCACAAGCACATGCAAGATTGTTCCCCGAATTAGCTCGAAAAATCAGAGAACAAACATATAAATATATAAAAGAGAATGGACAGATTCCGTATCGACAACCAGCGGGTTCTGATGCATTCGATGGCCAGTGCGGCGATATATTGTCAACCTATAGAGAGCATCTACTAAGTAGCGATAACACATGGCTAAAATCGCAATACCCAAAAGTTAAGATGGCTATGGAGTATATTATAAATGGTTGGGACAGCGACCGAGATGGCTGGCTACAAGGTAGTATGCATACCACATACGATTGCAGCATGAGTGGTAATGCTTCGTTTTTGACCTCGCTATACATGGCAGCACTAAAATCGGCTATCGAAATGGCAACAATCTGCGAAGATCGCAACCAAGCCGATGAGTGGAATATACTATATGAAAAGGCAAAAACTATTCAAAACAAGAGGTTATGGAATGGCGAGTACTATATACAGATACCCGATACTACAAATAGAGCTAGCGATTACGAGAATGGTTGCCACTCAGATCAATTGCTGGGTCAGTGGTGGGCAAATCAGTTAGGTCTTGGCGAATTGTTCCCCACGCACAGAATCAATGCTGCATTTAATGCGGTATTAGATCATAATTTTAAGAGTATTATAGATTATCACAAGCAGAGCCCTCGCGAGTTTGCTAAAGCTGGAGAGCCTGCATTTATAGTTACCACTTGGCCAAACAATGATCGCCCAAAATCGGCACCCGGGTATTCGGACGAAGTGTGGAGCACATACGAATATACTATTGCAGCTAGTCTATTCTATCAGCAACAACCACTCGATGCACTCACCTTGCTAAAGGCTGGAGCAATGCGCTACGATGGCAAACTTCGCACTGGATATAGTGGGGATTGGGGTAATTTTGGATTCTCAGGCAACCCATTTGGCGACGATGAATGTGGACAATTCTACTCTCGTGCACTTAGCAATTGGTCGATACTAATGGCAGTACAAGGATTTGAGTATGATGGGCCAAAGGGAGAACTAACATTTAATCCAAATTGGAAAAACGAAGATCACACGTCATTTTTCTCTACTAGTTGTGGCTGGGGTCTGTTTTCACAAGTTAAGATCAACGACAAACAGACAAATAAAATAGAGCTACGCTACGGCAATCTAAAGCTAAACAAACTAACGATTGACAATCTTATGGCTGCGACCAATTGCACAGTCAACGTTTTGGTTAATGGCAAAGAGATAGTAACAAAGATTGATATAAGCGAAGCTAACATTGCTATCGACTTGGGTCAAATATATCTTACAAAAGGAGATATAATAGAGATAACAACATTATAACAAGTGCACGTTTGTGCACATACATAAACACAAAAGAGCGATCATTTAGGTGTTCGCTCTGTTACTTTATGCTAGTAGTCTATATGTGTTACCATTACACAATATTTGGATTTTTTATTGTACAACAATAATTAAATATTATTTGCTTACACAAACTTAATTTCTTATTTTTACAAATAGCAATCATTACTACTAAGCCTTTTTTATAACTTGACAAATAAACTCTTATGAAGCCTAAACGAATAATATTAATACGACACGGAGAGAGCGAGGCTAATGTAAATAGGTATCTATTTAGCTCTAAGCCCGACTACACCATAGAACTTACCCCCAAAGGCAAACAACAAGCAATAGAGTCGGGAATAAGGCTCAAAGAGCTTATAGGTGATGAGTCTACATATTTTTATGTATCGCCTTTTTGGAGAGCTAGACGCACTTTTGAGGGTATAGTTTCGGGGTTTCCACGAGAGCAGTTTAGATACTCCGAAGAGCCACGCCTAAGAGAGCAGGAGTGGGGTTATTTGCGGTGTCACGAAGATTTTGACAAGATATGTAAAGAGCGAGAGGACTACGGCTCATTCTACTATCGCATAGACGGGGGCGAGGCAGGCTCCGATGTATATGATAGAATGAATGATTTACTTGGAAGCTTGTACCGTGATTTTAGCCGTGATAATTTCCCAACGAACTGTGTTTTAGTTACACATGGTATAACAATTAGGCTCTTTATTATGCGATTTTTTCATCTTACGGTCGAAGAATTTGAGAGAATGCTTTCGCCCGATAACTGTTCACACGTAATACTAGAGCAAGATGCACAGGGGCATTATCATCTTATTACCCCAATGAAAAAAACAGATAAACCACTAAAATATGATAGACCAATAAGGATATAGCAGATAAAAAATTCGTGCATGATGGTTGCTTAATGGTTAAAAATAATG
>CAYJIL010000135.1:0-3928 GCA_964370235.1 uncultured Rikenellaceae bacterium
AAATACGCAAAATAGAGGCTGCTTAATCTTGCGATTAAACAGCCTCTATTGAATTGTATAGCAGTATATTACTCGTGTGATTTGTAAACAATTTCAAACTCATCGACACTTAGGGCACTTCCCGGTGCACCTTTAAAGTAATCGCCCTCTTTGCTAGAGGTACACACAAAGGTAATTTTATATTTTTTGCTAGGATCGTATGTTTTGCCTTCTAAAAATTCGAACGGAATTTCGAACGATGTCCACTCTGCTTTTGCAGTTCCATCAGCCAAAGTAGCCACAGCAACTCTTTTATCCGAAGTATTTATGTCGACACCCGTCAACACATCGCTATCATTCTCAATTTCAAATAGTACAGCCATAATAGAACACTCATCGGTTTTGTCTGCAACCTCGGTAATAGCTTCGTGGTTTGAAGCATCGTAGAATACAGCACCGGGAGTATATTTATATGAACCCTTAAATGCAATAGGCTCTTTTTTGTCGAATGCCAAACCAAACTCGGCAGCCATAAGCCTATTAACCATTGCTGCACCTACATTAAACTTACCAACATATAGAGTACCTGGAGTAACACCCGGAACTAGTGCATTAGCAATACTGCGTGTGTCAAACGTGATTAGCTTTGCAGCATAACCGCTTACACCCTCTGTCTTAATAGTGTTTACTCTGTTGCCTTGGCTATCGCCTGCAAAGCCATATAAAGACAAGAACGCTGTTCCTCTGTTTGCAGATTCAAGAATATCCATTGGAGATACTTGCTCAAAATCGATTAGGTAGTTAATCATCTCCCACTCATTGAATGAGTATTGTAGGCTTTTACCTGCAACATAAACTTTATATTTTGTTGTGTATATTCCATCCTCTGATGTTACAGCATACTCCACTTCGTTATTAAAGTTAACAGCAGCGTCAACTGCTGGAGTGATTGTTGCTTTGTCTGAGATGGTGATGGTTGGTAGTAGCGACATTAGCTGCTCTGCCGTAGCCTCGTCCGATACGTTAAATGTAATGTTCGTTCCATCAATTACTGGCTGCGAAGTTACAATTTTGTTAGCTTGGTTAGAGGTATCGAACACAAACGATGTTATTTTTGCTTCGGAGCTTTGATCTGCTGCCATCTTAACGCCATCAAAATCGACAAACACCTTCATGTCTGGTGTTGCTCCACCACCAACTGCCTCTAGCACATTTACGTTAATATCCATATCGATATCGCTACCGCTGATTGTTCCCTCGACAGCAACATCACAAGTACCAATCGCAATATCTATAACCTCTTGACCCGAGAAAGTACAATTTTCGCCTGTCTTTACAACATCGATGTTGTTAACTACAATATCGCCAATATTAAGCCCAACGATAACAAAGTTTTTTAGCTCCATCTTAAAGTTATTATCACCCGATTTTGTGATATATACTTTTTGAGGGATATCACCCCCAAAAGGAGCATCGTTTACATCAACCTCTAGAGTACCTTTGTACACTCCGTCGAACTCGTTGCCAATTTGCTGAATCTCATTGTCGCTGCTTGTACATGACACGCCCATAAATAACACTGCAAGCAGCATTAAAATTTTTCCTTTAATTTTCTTCATTTTCTGTTTTATTAAAATAGTAATTAAAATACGTAACCAAAGCCTAGGTTAAGATATATATTATACATATCAAAATTTACGCTCTCAAACCCACTCTCAAAGATTGGGCTTAACCCCCAGTTCAAATCGCCAAACACTATCAAGTGCTTGTATGCTTTCCACTCGGCACCAGCACTTAAACCCCAATCTAGCCCTCTTATATTATCGGAGAAATCATAGGCAGCTTTCTCGCCCTCGATAATCACCTTTTCGCCCGTTGGCGATCCTTCTCGCAAATAGCCATCATACGCATATCCCGTGAAACCGCCATCCAGCAAAAACGACACATATGGGCCAAACTTTACATCTAGGCGAGGGTTTGCTTTATATATAGCCTGCAATGGAATTGTTATATAGGAGTTATCGGCTGTTGTCTCGACACTACCTGTCCACATACCCTCTAGCAGACCTTGACCAGGCGCTTGCATAGTAAGAAAGTAGTTTTTAACAGTAGCATCGGTAGACATTCCCTTGTTCTCGAATCGCACTCCAACTAGCATACCCCACTCCGAGCTATCGAACCATTTTATAACACTACCCTCTAGCGATAGATTTAGACCCGGATCATATTTATTTATTGCTCGTATCTCTGCTGGCAAAGGTAGCGGAGAAGATCCTCCTAAATTAAATCCTGCCTTTATTCGATACTCTATCCCCTTTGAATTGAACCACTGCAACCCCTTACTCTCTTGTGCATAACTGCATAGTGGCACACATAGCACCATTAACAGAATTATTGTTTTAATATTTTTCATAACACTTCTCATTATTCCGATACAACCTCAACATTATCAATATACAATACGCTATTTTCGGCTCCTGCAAAATATGCTGCATATCTACTCGACGAAAAAATAACAGCTAAATTATATCTATATGATTTGGCTTTCTCAATATCGAATGGCTGCAAAATACCTTTATTATCATCCTGCGAATCTCTATCTATAAAACTAGGCCAATATGCCGCTTGGGTAGAATTATAGTCGAAATCTACCTCAAATTTTTCGAGAACAGGTAGCATCGGTGCAACATCGGATGTGGCGCTAACCTTTATATCTTTGAGTCTTGCAATAGCGACAATGTTTTTACTTGTTTGCGTGTTAAGTCCGTTCAAACTATTGTTTTTAAGCCCCTCAGACTCATATAGCACTGCATATATCTCACACGAGTCTGCATAATTTATAATTTGTGGTTGTTTGTTCTCGTCTACACCCGCCATAAATTCGGTTCCCGATTGATAGTAATATTCTCCGGTTAGTTTAATAGGTTTTTTAGAGAACGGAACACCAAATTTTGTTGATTCCATAGGTGCAGTTACTGCTATTGAGCTATCAAAACTACCTATAAAAAGGTTACCCCCTGCTAGTGGCATATTCAGCAGAGCACCCCAAACACCTGTCGAACGAGTTGTAAGGCAAGCCATGCGACCGCCACTACTGCGAGCAACATTAACGGTTGGGTAATCCTCTGGTGTTTTGGCAATACCCGATATTCCGTAACCCGGGTTACCCGATGCCCAAATATATTGCTTTATCTCCTCGGTTCCGTTCATTATAGATGAGTAAAAAACATAGTATTTATTACTACTATTATACTCATAATCCTCGAAACTATATTTTGTAGGCAAATCAAAAATATCAACTACAATGGTATATACCTTTTGCCAATTCCCATCCTCAGAGGTAACAGTAAACTCTCTAGGTTGCGAGTAATCGGCAACGGTTTTTGGGTCTGGCGAAATTGTTGCTCCATCTGTCAGCTCCACATCCAAAGCTATATTTGTAGGATCTATTGTTGGGAAGGCATTAATTACTATTCTATCGTTAGTATAGATAATATTGCCCCTAATATTCTCTGTATCGGGCTCTAAATCTTTGTTTAGCACCACACACGAAAGAATATCGGCTTCGGCATTTTGTGGCTCGTCCTTAATACATGACACCATGGCTAGTATTGGTATCAGTATGAATGCTAGTCTTCTCATTATTTTCATATGGTTATATTAAATTACACACTAGGTATATACTAAATTATGTAGGTGCTACCTGCTATTATTTGCACCTATCGATCTAAAAAATACGTAGATTATCTGGGGTTAAAGTTTAAATTACTGTATATGCGGTATGCCAAAGATAGTAATTTATATGGACTATCCACACGCTCTACACACTAAATGGAACCGCTCTCTCGAATGTGGCTAGAATTTAAGAGGGGCACAATATAAAATAAAAAGCGACAAAGGGAGATTATTAAAATCTTCGTTTATCGCTTTTTATTGCATATACTAAAAA
>CAYJIL010000136.1:0-3742 GCA_964370235.1 uncultured Rikenellaceae bacterium
ATTTTATAATTTCTTAATCATTATACGAATGGTTGTACCTTTGTCAACTTCGCTTTCGGCAACAAATATGCGGCCATTATGATACTCCGACACAATACGCTTAGATAGTGACAACCCAAGCCCCCATCCACGAGATTTGGTTGTATAGCCGGGATTAAATATAGCCGAATGCTTAGATTTGTGAATACCCTTACCAGTGTCTCTAACATCTATGTACACCCACTTAGCATCATCATATACGCTTATAGAGATTACACCTTTGCCATTAAGTGCATCAAGCGAATTTTTTAATAGGTTCTCGATCACCCACTCAAAAAGTGCCTCGTTAACCATTGCAGGCATAAGCCCCGATGCACTTTTATCATACACTAGCTCGACATTGCGAGGCAAACGCAGCCTAAAATAATTAACCGTATTGCCAACAAGTTCATAGATATTCTTGGGCGAAAGAATGGTTTTGGAGCCAATCTTTGAGAATCGGTCTACCACCTTTAGCAGTCGTGTGATATCGTTATTCATTTCGTCAATCACAAAACGCTCTACTCCTTTTTGTTCTTTTAGGTACTCGAGCCAGCCCAGCAGCGACGATGTTGGAGTGCCCAACTGGTGTGCGGTCTCTTTTGCCATACCAATCCATACACGTTTTTGCTCATCCTCTTTAGAGGAGCGAAATGTTATGAAAACAAGCAGTATAAAAATAGTTATCACACCTAGCTGAACATAAGGAAAATACCTAAGCATGCTAAGAATTTGTGATTCGCTATAAAAAATGTAGTATCTATTGTTGTTAAAGGTATCGACAATTATGGGCTCGTTGCTAGCCACCATCTTTTCTATGTTGGCAAAAAGCACCTTTTGATCGCTAAATATGCGTGGTGTCACATTTCGATGATCTATGATATTATACTTTTCGTCAATAATGATTGTGGGGATTGTGGTATTACGGTTAATAATTTCACGCACCAAATCGTTAAGATCTTTGTTAAAGTAGGCATCGCCTTTGTTTACGTTATTTAGCTTACCCATAGCCATAGACCATAGCTGCATCTCTTTGCGCTCTTGCGAAGCAAACTGACCAACAATGTAGTTTGTAAACAAAAGCGAAGAGAGACCTATGATAAAGGCCGATATGATGTATAGTAATTTAAAACGATAACTAATATTTATGAAAGAGAATTTCATCTGCCACATTTAAAGATTAGCGCCAATTTAGCATTTAAAGATAATCAAAGATAGATAAAATAAAAAACTTACCCTATCTTTGTGGGTATTTTATAACAAAAAAGGGAGAAATTGGAGCAACAAGATATAAATATCATCGATGAAAGTTCACTTTTAGGCTATCGTGATAGCCTTGGAGAACCTATGCCCTCTCCTGTGGTGGTGATAAACCCAGAGGTAACACTTGGCGAGCTACTTGGCAGCCACGCCACTACTGTGCAGCAGCACTCTAGCGGTGTGCGCAATCAAGCCAAAGAGTACTTTGGTATTTCTGAACTTTCGATAATCTTGTTGGCTGCGGCACTATATTCGCTATGTTTTTATAGATATAGGGTGGTAGCAGGCGAAATTATTAAATCTATTTTCTACCCAAACATTGCACAACGACTAGCATCGGGCAAAGACATAAACGTTACTATATATACAAGAATATCGTCTTGGTTAATCATTACCTTTATTGCAATTTTTGTGTATGGCACTTTTGCCAAAGGAGCCGAGCTGGGTGTGGGGTATGAGATGATTCTGCCTATTTTGTTTGGAACTACCTTGGCTTATGGGCTGTGGCGCAGAATTATACTACTTTTAATTGCCTACTTAGGCTATGATAGTAGCCTAAGACGTGAGGTTATTTTTTATGATAATTTGGTGAAATCGGCATGGATGCCGTTATTTGGTGTATTATCTTTGCTAACTATTTCGGATGGTCAAAAAAGCAGCATAATCGTCGAATACATGGGCTACATCACCCTTTGCGCAATGCTGCTACACCAAATAATAACACAAAATAAAATATTTAAATCAAAAGGACTTTCTTTTTTTCAATACATTTTGTACCTTTGCAGCACGGAACTGCTGCCTATTAGTTTCGTTACAACCATTATTACTAGGCAGCTAGGTTAATTTAACACAAATTTATTGAGGACATAATTTTGAAAATATCTAAGATCCTAATATCGCAACCAGCTCCTGCTTCGCCAGACAAGTCTCCGTTTACAGAGATGCTAGCAAGTCACAAGTTAACAGCCGACTTTAAGCCTTTAATGAAGGTTGTTGGTGTTACTGCAAAGGAGTTCAGAAGTCAAAGAGTAGATATACTAGCTTCGACAGCTGTTATATTTACGAGCAGAACAACGATAGATAATTTTTTCCGAATTTGTGAGGAAAACCGTATCACAATTCCTGAGACTATGAAGTATTTCTGTATTACAGAGGCTATTGCCCTGTACCTTCAGAAATATATAGTATATCGCAAAAGAAAAATTTTCTTTGGCAAGAGTACAACTTCGGAGCTTATGGATGTGATTATGAAGCACAAGGAAGAGAAATTCATCCTTGCACTATCTGAGCCTCACAGCCAAGAGATACCAAAACTACTTACAAATGCCAAACTAAAGTTCGAGAAACTAATACTTGCAAAGAGTGTTAATAACGACGAGGTTGGCAAAGGTAGCGACCTAGCAAACTACGACATGTTTGTGGTGTATTCTCGCAACGACATTAACTCTCTGCTAGAGCGTTTTGATGGTGCGCCATGTAGTGTACCTATTGCAGCATTTGGCGTAGGAACAGCAAAAGCAGCTATGGAGGCATCGCTTGATGTACAAGTACTTGCACCAACAAAGGAGTCTCCTTCGATGGTAATGGCACTAGAGAGATACATGAAGGCTTATGAGAAAAAGCAGCCTATCGATACATCGTACATTGACGAGTATATCAAAAGCGCAATGCAAAATAGCGACCAGCTTATAGCTAAGCTCAAGCCAACACGCACACGCAAAACAACTTCGGTTAAGAGTACAACTGTTGCTGCTAGCAAAAAGAAAGTTGCCGTAAAAGGTGGCGCAGGTGCTACGGAGTAGTTTCGTGGTTAGTAAAAAAATAGAAGTAGCAAAAGTGGCTGAGCAAAAACGATTTGGCTTTACAAAGAGTGAACGAGTATGCAGTAAAATAGAGTGCGCAGCACTTTTTACTGGTGGTCGTTCGCTCTTTTGCTACCCATACAAGGCACTATACCTAACAAGAGATGGTGCAAAGGATGGGGAGTGCAAAGACAGTGGCACAGCACACGAGGGCGACAGTCAAGCAAGCAAAGAGAACGTTAAAGGTGCAAGAGTATTAATCTCGGTACCCAAGCGTTATCATAGGCGAGCAAACAAGCGCAACACCCTCAAGCGCAGAACAAGAGAGGCATTCCGCCTAAACAAAGAGCTATTCTACAACATAGCCAAAGAGGCAGGGTGTGCCAATCTATCGGTTGATATATCATTCATCTACATCTCAAAAAAAGAGGAGTCCTATGAAACAATCGAAAAAGCAGTCAAAAAACTCCTTACAGAGGTTGCTACTATTGCCACTAACGGTGGCAAAGATGGTGGCGATATGGCTAATTAAATTCTATAGAGTTGGCATTTCGCCACTCTTTCCATCTAGTTGTAGATTCACACCAACCTGTTCGCAATATGGGCTAGAAGCATACCAAAAGTATGGCTTTATTAAAGGCACATACCTAACAGTTAAACGC
>CAYJIL010000137.1:0-3717 GCA_964370235.1 uncultured Rikenellaceae bacterium
AACCAATCACAAAAGAAGATTTCTTGGACGGTAACACAAAGGCATATTAAATTTACTACTCACACACATACAAAGAATGGAAAAGGAGATAACATTTAATGGGATGGATAGATATAGCTGGATTAAAGCTATATCAAATTGGGAGAGTGAACAAATCTCTAGTAGTGGCTCTACTGTAAAAATCAATATTAATGACATTACAAAGACAGAGGAGCTCGAACCAATTCATATAGTACTACTTGCTTGTTTTATCCAAAAAATATTTGATTTAGGATATGAAGGTTGTTCTCTTAATTGCAAACATGAGGTCAAAAGATACTTGATTGATGACATTAGTTTACCACAATATTGGGGAACAACCAAAAGTAGCCACATAGATTCTCCAACAGAAACTATATTTAATTTATGGCATGTATCCGATGACCAAAAAGAAATATATAGCGATCAAACACATCAATACCTAAAACGGCATTTCTTCAAGAATAGAGATTTATCCACAATTAAAAATAGTTTACTAGAGATTTTCTATAACATATTCGACCATGCTGATGCGAAAGGAAACTGCTTTTCACTTATGAAGTATGATAAGGATAGCACTAGATTGCACGTTGCTGTTTGTGATTTTGGCAAAGGTATTGCAAAAAGCATGAGAGATTGTTTTGTCGATATTGATTGTGATCAAAAGGCATTACAAGAGGCAGTAAAGTCAATGATAACAACTCGTTCACAAAGCCATAATATGGGGATGGGCTTGGGAAACATACTCGATCACATACAAGATGGTGACACACTAAAAATAGTTAGCAACAGGGCCATATTAATTTTAGCTGCAAACCAAATGAAGGTAATGCCCCTTGATGCACACTTTCCAGGAACCCTAATTTTCTACGACATTTCATTAAGCAATTTTGAAATAGATGAAAATTATGCTACTTTTGAACTTGACTTTGATTTTTAACACTATAATATAAATAGTATGTGTACAATAAAGATTGGCGAGCTCTTGAAAAACCAAAGCTATCCCCAAGCAGGCGATGCACTGTATGTTAAAATTATCGATAGATTAGAAAAAGAGGAAAAAATAGTACTAGATATGAGTGGTGTAGATACGCTTCCCTCTATGTTTCTTAACACATCTATTGGCAGATATATTCAAGAACATGGTTTTAATAGGCTAAAAGAAAAAATATCTTTTAGCAATATTGGTGCATCGCAAGCTCAAAGAATTAAAGAGTATATCCAAAAAATAGTTACTGCACAATAATGTGGTAATGCGGTAATGTGGTAATGTGGTAACACAAAGACCTAAATAACAACAAAAAGGATGTTTCACACAGTGTGAAACATCCTTTTTGTTGTTATTTATCACTCATAAAGAATTCTAAGGTTGAACCTTGAATTATATCTTGATGGCTGATAAATGGATCTTTTAGTTTTTTGCCATTTAGGCGAGCCTCTTTTACATATTTGTTTTGTGGGCTATTGTTGTGGGCTATAACGGTGAATTTCCCGCCCGAGACCTCAACTTGGGCTCTGTCGACCATTGGCCTACCAAGCGTGTAGATAGGGTCGCCCGGGCATAGTTGATATACCCCCAAGGCACTAAGAACATACCATGCCGACATTTGACCACAATCCTCGTTACCAATTATACCATCGTCCTCTTGTGTGTAGAACTCTCGCATGATAAAGTCTAGGTACTCTTGCCCTTTCTTGGGGCTAGAGGTCCAATTATAAAGGTATGCCATATGGTGGCTAGGTTCGTTGCCGTGTGCATACTGCCCAATAAGACCAGTAATATCGCCCGATGCCTCTTGTCCGCCCACTAGAGACGAGGTAGTAAATAGAGTGTCGAGAGCAACTTCAAACTTTTTTGCTCCGCCCATCTTGTCAATGTAGTTATCCATATCGTGAATCGTTAGGAAGCTCCACTGAAATGCCGTACCCTCGGTGTAGTCACCTTCGTTGTGTGAGGCATGGTAGGGGTCGAACGGTGTTACAAAGCTACCATCGGCATTAACGCCACGCATAAGTTTTGTTTGTGGGTCGAGATAGCGAAGGTATATCTTACTTTTCTCCTCATACTCTTTTGCTATGTCGTTACGTCCTGCTGCCTTAGCTGTTTGGGCAACACACCAGTCATAGTAGGCACACTCGACACCCCACGAGACCGATTTGCTAGTAGAGTCTGATGGTATAAAGCCATACTTATCTTTAAAGTAGAGCTGTTCTGATATATGACGCTGTTCGCGTGGAAGCATTGTTTCGATTAGGTCGGGACGATATATCGACGACTGTGTCGAAGCATCTAGCCATAGCGATAGCCTATCGCTACTAACAAGCCCCTTAGAGACCATATCTGCCAAAATAGATACTGCTGGATAACCAACCATACAACCAGTATAGTTGCTCGCTAGCGGCCAGCGAGGCAGAATACCTGCATGCTCGTATGCCTCAACCAAGTTATCGCCCCACGTTACAGATAGTTCGGGCTCGATGATGGTCATAAGCGGATGAAGGGTTCTAAAGGTATCCCACATCGAGAAAATTGTATAGAATGGCTTGCTTGATTTATAAATCTTTTTGTCCATTCCCATATAGCTACCATCAACATCTTGGTAACGACACGGTGCAATCATTGTGTGGTATAGAGCTGTGTAGAAGTTGCGCATTACATCGTCCTCACCGCTCTTAATCTCAATCGAAGATAGTGCATCGTTCCAAATCTCGTTTGACTTGTTGCGCACTCTTTCAAAGTCAAAATCTTTGAGCTCGGCTGCCATATTGCGTGCAGCACCCTCGGGCGATACCATCGAGATTGCCACTTTTACATATAAAGGCTTGTTGCTATCTTTGAATTTAAAGTGGAATTTAAGGTCCGACTCGGTGCTTTCGCTCTTTATTAAATTTTGCTTTTTTTGGTCGATGTATCTAGTTGTAGAGGTGGGAGCCTCCGAAAACTGTATTTGGTACGAGACAAGGTGCTTGGCTGCCCATCCCGAAGTATGGTGAGTACCTTGTATTGTAGAATCATTAACAAAGGTATAGCTATTGTCGACAACACGATGCCCCCAATTAGCTTGTAGAATGTGACCCAAATCTAGCATTACACGACGATTGCTTGCGTCTTTATAGCTATATTTGTGTAGGCCGACACGCTCGGTAGTTGTTAATTCAACCTCAACATCAAAGTTGTCAAGATATACTTTGTAGTAACCAGGCGATGCCTCTTCGCTACTTTTTTTGAATGTTGCAACGGGTTTTACCTCGTCACAAGAAGAGTATGGCAGCAGGGCAATATCGCCCAAATCGCCAATTCCCGTACCCGAAAGGTGGGTGTGGCTAAAGGCATAAATAGTCGAGTCGCTAGCGTGATAGCCGCTACTTGCATCCCAACCCAGCAGGTGGGTATCGGGGCTAAGCTGCACCATTGCAAAGGGGCGAGTTGCACCGGGGAAGGTGTGCCCGTGTGCACCAGTTCCCACAAAGGGGTTAACATAGGAGGTTAAATCTTGGGCAAGGGCTGCAAATGATAAAATTAGAAGTGAGGTTAATAGGTAATACTTTTTCATATAGTATTTAATTTATAATTACAATCGCACAAAGATAAGCATATTTTTAATTACAAAAAATATGGTATCTCGAATAAATCGAGATACCATATTTAAATCTACAACGAAATAAAATTTTTGAGTATCCTCTCGCCAACATCCCCGC
>CAYJIL010000138.1:0-3662 GCA_964370235.1 uncultured Rikenellaceae bacterium
AATGGGTATATTAACACGTTACGCACCCTCTTGCATCACACCAATTTCACTTGTGAGTACTCGCTCTCTTTTAGGTTTTGACGTTTATAGTCACCAGCGGTAAAACCATAATACTTTTTAAAGGTGCGCGAGAAGTGTGCTTCGTTGCAAAATCCTAGCTCATATGACACCTGCTTTATGTCATTGTTGGTTATGATGAGGGCAAGGGCAACAAACATTCGTTTGCGAATGAGATATTTATAGGGAGAAATTTGCATTACATCTACAAAGAGTTTGTGAAAATGTGATGGTGATGTATGGGTAAGTGCTGCCAATTTACTTATCGAAATATTCTCTTTATAGTGCTGCTCAATGTAGTCTACGGCAATCTTGATTCTATTGAATAGCTCAAAGTGGGCAAAGTTGTTGGTATCTATATCTTTTAGAGCAGCAATAATAGTTTCATGTATAAAGTGCTGTATTTTAAGCAGTGAAATAATGTCTAGTTTTGATATTGTGCTATGTGCTTGAGAGATGGTATCAAACAGCCCCTCCCCCTCTCTTGAGGTCATTATGTCGATTGGCAGTTGCGACACTGTGGGTAGGCAATTCAAATTTTGTTGCAGCTCAACATTCATAGGAGTAAAATGCAACCACTGCACCTCAAAGCTACCATCGGTTCCATAGCTCCTTAATTTGTACCCATTAATAATGTACAGCTTTTTACTACCTAGTGTGTGGCGCACCATGTTTTCGTCATAAATCCACACCTCACCCTCTAGCAGGTAGTATATTTTAAAACAATTGTCCGACTCTTGGTGCTTGTTATTCCACTTGTGGTTACCAAAAAAGTGCCCGCCTATAATAAGGTTTATTTGATTTTGAAGGTGTATCATAGATTTAGAATTAATAGTATTGTGCAAATATAGCAGATTATTATGTAATTCCATTTTTATAAAAAACACTACCTTTGTTAGCGATAACTAATTTATAGGATAATATAGGATATAGCCCAAATAATAAGTGAATATGAGATCAAAAGCAGCATTAACAATGGCCTTTTCATTGCTATTTGCAACAGAGGCATTAGCACAAAACAGTGACCCAAAACCAGTTTATCCCATACCTACCGAGGCACAAATGAAATGGCAAAAAATGGAACAATATGCCATGATATGCTTTGGTATGAGCACATTCAACGATTTGGAATGGGGCTATGGCGACTCCGAACTATCGGTGTTTGACCCAGTTGATGGGAATATTGACGTAGAGCAATGGGCACGTGTGTGTAAACAAGCTGGAATGAAAGGCATACTACTAGTTGCAAAACACCACGATGGCTTTTGCCTTTGGCAATCAAAATATACCGACTACGGAGTTAAAGGAACCTCTTGGAAAGATGGAAAGGGTGACATTGTAGCCGAGCTTGCTGCTGCCTGCAAGAAAGAGGGGCTAAAACTTGCGCTCTACCTTTCGCCTTGGGATAGAAACCATGCCGACTATGGCAAGCCCGAGTATGTGACATATTTTCACAACCAAATTAGAGAGATGGTCGAGAGCTATCCCGATATTTTTGAATATTGGTTCGATGGTGCAAACGGGGGCGATGGATACTATGGTGGAGCACGTGAGAAACGCACAATCGAGGATCTACAAGCATATTACAACTACCCCATGGCTGCAAAAATGATAAAGGGAATTGCCCCCGATGCTATGATCTTTGGTGGCACTTGCGACGATATTCGCTGGATTGGCAACGAAGAGGGCTGGGCAGGAGCAACTAACTGGAGCACCGTGGCTGGAGCAGATGGTGTTCAAGCCCAAAAAGCAACCACTTACAAAGATTTAGCATATGGTTTAGAGGGTGGTTCGGTGTGGCTGCCCGGCGAAACAGATGTGTCGATTCGTCCGGGGTGGTACTATCACCAGTCAGAAGATAACAAAGTAAAGAGTGTGTCGCAGTTGCTTGATATATATTATCATAGCGTAGGTAGAAACTCGAATCTTTTATTGAGTTTTTGCCCCGATAAACGAGGGCGTATTCACGAAGTAGACTCTACACGTGCCGTTACTTGGTGGCAAACGGTAGAGCGAGATTTACAACATAATATCCTAACAGATTGCTCGGTTGAGGCGTCATCTATTCGTTCACAAGAATACCTGCCTAGCAAGACCATAGATACTGGCGAGCAGGCATACGATACGTTTTGGGCAACTCCCGATGGTGTAACAACAGGCACGCTAACATATAACTTTGGCCAAGAGAGGAGCTTTAATCGCCTACTATTGCAGGAGTATATTCCGCTAGGGCAACGTGTAGCAGAATGGGACGCACAAGTTAAGCTAGCAGATGGTTCTTGGCAGCCAATCAGCTTTGACGAAGAGACAACCACCATTGGTTATAAACGCATCCTAAGGTTCAAAACGGTGAGTGGTATTGGTGTGCGAATTAACTTTAAAAGAGCTAGAGGCCCTTTGTGCATTAACCAAGTTGGTGCATACCTTGCCCCAATGCTAGTGTCACAACCATCTATATACCGTGACCAAAATAGCCTTGTGCATATTACCGCTGGCGATAAGGAGTCCGAAATATACTACACAACAAACGGAGAGACGCCGCAGGTGGGTAAAAACAGGTACGACAAGCCTTTTATGCTTGACAAGATAGGGCAAGTTAGAGCCATAGCACACGACCACAACTTTAAGGTTACAAGTGCTATAACAACAGTAGACCTTAACCATCCAATGGGTAATTGCGAGCTAGTTGGCAATAAAGAGAAAAGATTGTTCGATGGAAATACTTTTACCGGAGAGGATATTAAGGGCGCAATGGTTATTGACCTTCAAAAGGTTATGAAAATAAAAGGATTTGCGTACACACCAAATCAGGGTCGTTGGGCAAATGGTTTTCTTCATCGCTACGAGGTGCATGTAGGCAACACACCCCAAACAATGAAAAAAGTTTGCAGTGGAGAGTTATCAAACATTAAAAATTCACCAACCAAGCGAACAGTGACTTTCCCCTCTGTTAACGGACGATTTATCAAGATTGTGCCCTTGGCTATCACCGATGATAAGGATTCGTTCAGTATTGCCGAATTCGAAATAATTAGGTAGAGCCACAGTGTTAGGGTTTGTTTGAATATTTTGGGTACGAAGCAATAAACACAGATAACCACAGCAGATGCACACTACTGTGGTTATCTGTGTTTTACAACAAATTTTCAGTCTTCAAAATAGAGAGTAATATTTTTATTCGACTATATGCATTTGGGGGAGTTGTATAGTTCCAAATTGGATAGCCCGAAGTATCAGCACCTTGGCTTTTTAGCCCACTATTCACTATCAATTTCTCAAAATACTCGACCTCCTCTTCTTTTGAATTACCGCCTATATTACGTATACACCAATATAGTTTATCACCCATATTAAGGGAATAGTAGCTTGGTTCATCATTGCTAGCAGGATTCAAGTATAGAGCATAAATTTCGTGATCTTGGAATCGTTGTTGCTTTGCTACCTGATAATAGCGATATATTTGACCTTTTTGCTCTACTGCACCATTAATTTTATTCTCGACAATAATGTAGTAGTCTTTGCCAACTATTGACACATCAATTCTGTCGGTGTCTGCTCTAAGGACTTTAGCTGTACTAATATCAAAAACAAGTCTTATCAAAAAA
>CAYJIL010000139.1:0-3636 GCA_964370235.1 uncultured Rikenellaceae bacterium
TGCTATTGTTTACGATGTTAAGTGGGTACTTGATAGCTCGGTAGCAGACATGAAACTGTAATATCATAGCTATATTATACTTAATTAAGCCCCAAAGCGAACAGTTCGCTTTGGGGCTTAATCTATTTGTATTACTTGATTTTGCTTTTGAATGTAGATGCAGGCAGCTTGTCACCATTCACAAGGTTGGCACGGCTGAATGGTTGCCAACTATACCTTATGTAGCGTGGCGAGCGTACATCTTTGGACTCAATAACTAACTCTCCATCCTTGTTAACAGTTGCTTGGGCAGGGTAGTATAGCCCATCGTGCCTTGCAAGCTCAAAGCCAATAATTTCATCGCCCGAGGAGTGATGCAAGCCATCTGCATGGTCAAAGTTAACTTTAACAGAGCTACCGTTTGCGCTAGCACTCTTGAAAAGTGGGCCTACGGGCGTTATATTGTGCCCATACTGCTCTGCTAGTGCCAAACGTGCAAGCCTAAGCCCAATATCTTTTTTGTGTCGAGGATGCACATCTAGTGAATCGCCTTTGTCGCTCGAAACAACCATTGCTGTGTGTGGTATCTGCTCGGCTAACCTGCGTTGGCTGTCCCTAAATGCAGGCCACGATGGGCGGTTTATGCTCGAGAGCTGTACAAAATAGAAAGGCAGCTCGGGCTCTTGCCATTTTGCTCGCCAACTCGAAACTAGCATTGCAAACAGCCTCTCGTGTAGCTCTATATTGTGTGCGTTCGATTCGCCTTGATACCACATTACACCCCTAATAGGGTAGGCATCGAGTGGCTCGATACCGCTTTCGAAAAGGTATGATGGCTCGTAGGGGTGCCTGTTAAATTGTGACTTGCTTACATTTGCAAGATTCTCGGCGGCACGTCCCCTTGCCCAACCTTGAATAAAATCACTATCTCGCCAACCTCTAAGTATGGGTGCAATTTCTTGTTCGAGTGTCTCTCGCTCGACCCACGACTCGGTGGGCGAACCACCCACTGCATTCACAATTATGCCAATGGGCACTTGATCAAGCTCCTTGTATAGCGAATTTGCCATATAGTATGCAATTGCCGACAGGCTTTGGCTTGTTTGCGAAGATAGCGTTTGCCACGAAGTGGGGGCGAAGTACTCAAGATCTATAACTCTCTCAATTTCGTCTTTGCTCCATGCTCTAGGGTTTGTATTCACTGCCGCCTTCATGTTATATAGCCTAATGTTGGGGTTATTTGCCTTGGTAATTTCGGCAGCACCATCGGCATCTTCGCCTAGAGTAAACGCCATGTTAGACTGCCCCGAGCATAGCCATACTTCGCCAATTGCTACGTTGCTAAACTCATAACTCTTCTCTTTTGTATGTATTTTAAGCGTGTAGCCACTGCCTGCACTCATGGCTGGTAGTGTTGCTTGCCACTCTCCTCTAACATTGGTTTTGGCAGTTGCCTTGCGCCCAGCGAGCTCGACAGCAATAATGTCCGATGTGTTTGCTATACCCTTTATTATGATTGGTCTATCACGTTGCAAAACCATATTGTCACTGTACATTTGCGATAGTTGAAGGCCGTTGTAGTCTCCCGTAATTGCCGATGCTGCCACGCTAGCCATAATTGCAGCCCCTTCGTCGTTGGGGTGTATGGCATCGGGTAGCATAGCAGGGTGGGGATGTAGTGGGGTGTGGTAATCGATGAGGCTAGCACCCGTGGCTTGAGCAACCACTTCTATTGCTTTGCCTATTTTTAACTGCCAATCATTTGTCCCCGATTCAAACCTAGGGTGATATACCGTAATAGGGGTAATTTTTGCTATTAACACCCTAACACTAGGGTTTACAGCTTTGAACGAGTTAATGAGCGACACATAATCTTCGATAAACTTATCTTGAAAGTGTGGCCAATTGCGTGGGTCGGTGTCGTTAACGCCCAAATGAATAAGCACAATGTCGGGCCTATACTCTAGTGCATTTTTGTACACAGGCTCGTTAATATATGGCCTATGACCACTGTTTAGCAGTGTAGATCCGCTTTTTGCAAATGCTCGAACTTGATAGTCGCTGCCAAGCAAACCGGCTAGTACAGCTGGGTATGATTTGGTGAGGCTATCGCTCACTCCCACGCCATAGGTTATGCTATTGCCAATACAGGCAACCTTGGTGGGGGTGTGGGCAAAAAGATGGGGTGATATTAGCAGTATGGCTAATGCTAGTAGCGTTCTCAATTGTTTAATCATAGAGCATAGTTTAAGTTGTAAGTAATGCAAAAGTAGTGATAACTATTAACAAAATAAAGTTGTGTAGATAGTAATTTGCTGTATTATTTGAATAATGATGATAAATCGTTATCTTTATCGGTTGAGAACTAAACACTAATAACCAAATAATCTAAATTATGAGAATTTTTGTAGTTGCACTTTCATTATTGCTAGCCATTAATGTGAGTGCTAACGAGAAGAACTATTCGTTTCATGGGTCAATATCACGCGAGGTGCTAGAGAACTATCTTGCTCGCTCGATGACCTTTTCGCTTGCACTAGGCAAGGACGACCAATCTATTGACGAATCACTACGCTTTTTGAGCTCGACTAAACCCAAGTTTGTGGGACGTGCAATTGGTATATGGGGTAGCGAAGACAAGATGAATGATAAAGTGTGGCTCGATAGTGCACAAGAGCGATTTGCGATGATACATGAGCTCGACTCGCTAATTGTTTTGCAGTGTGCAATGTTTGAGATAATAACCGACAAGGTTAACAAAGTACCTATCCCTAAATGGGTGTTCGAGGAGTTTGATTTGCCGTATGAGAAGCGTAATTTTAGGTATGAAGATATGCTACTAGATGGTGGCAGATATTCCAATCGAGATTTTTGGGCAAAGAATCAATCGGTACCCAACATCGTTAAGCTCGAAACACAAATGTGGTTCTACTATTTGGCTGCTACCTACATCGACCTAGGAATAGAGGCAATTCATTTTGGTCAGGTTGCTCTAATAGGCTCTAACGATAACTTTAATCTCGATAATTTTTACTCTTGTGTCGACCGCATTCGCTCCTATGCAGCCAAGAATGCTCGCCGTGGATATGTGTTAATTGATGCTCACACACCACTAGGTGGTATTATTAACGATAAAGGCGAGCTGTTATTCGACTTTCATTCGTTCCCCGTGCGTGCCAAAGAGCTACCCGATAGGCCATGCGAGGCAGTACTCGAGGTAAATTACCTAGATGCAATTTATAAAAGCAGCATGGGTGGTCGCTCGCCAAGCGGTTGGGAGTGTGAAAGCCTGCCATATATTGTCGAGATTGATAATTATGGGCAATCACCAACACCGGGTAAAGCGGGTGCTAAATGGTATATATGGGGCTATGACGAAATTACATGGTTTATTAATCAACCAACATTCTATCGCAACTATTGGCTAGAGTATGCCCATCGTTGGATAAGAATGACCGACCCTAATGGCTATCTGCAAATGCCCGGATGGCGAGGAAAATATAAAGCTAATCGCCCTTCGGCAGCTTGTCCCGATGGATTTGACCAAGAGGATACCATCATTAAAATTTGGAACGAGTAGTGTATATGAGAAAGTGAGGGTTGAATTTATGGATGTCATAGCCTTCTCTAAATCCAATTTTTTGAGAGATCATTAAT
>CAYJIL010000140.1:0-3572 GCA_964370235.1 uncultured Rikenellaceae bacterium
GAACCCCTGTTACAAGAATGAAAATCTTGCGTCCTAACCACTAGACGAATGGACCGTTGTTTTGTTTTTCTGAGTGCAAAGATAGAGCAAAAATATTATCTTCCAAAAAAAAAGCGAAAATTTTTTAAATAAAATTTCATTTTTGTGTGCTTTGTTTTGATTATTAGTTAGTTGTATTATTGTGTGAAATGGTGTGTTTTTATTACCACAAATAAATGCTATATTTGTTAGCTTAATGCCTTTGCTTTTTTTGTGGGCTAAACACTATTTTAATACCAAAAACAGTTATTTCTAAAGCTAATTAAATTATTATTATGAAATACAGATTCTTATACATACTAACTCTTTTGCTTCCTATGATGCTGCAAGCACAAGGAAAAAACGAATCACCATCTATGGTGCAGGCAAATGGAAACAAACTAATGCAATTGCTATATTTTTTAGATAGAGCCTATATCGATCCCGTTTCGGTAGATTCGCTTGCCGAGGCCGCAATAGTGGGTATGCTTGAGCAACTCGACCCACACTCGGCATATGTCACAAAGGAGGATATGGTGAGCGTGAACGACTCGTTTGATGGTAACTTTGAGGGTATTGGTGTAGAGTTTAATGTTTTGAACGATACCATTATTGTAGTTAACACCATTGCAGGTGGCCCAAGCGAAATGGTTGGCATTAGAGCAAACGACCGCATAGTTGCCGTAGATGGCAAAAATGTAGTGGGGGTAAAGACAAACGAAGTTCCCAAGATTTTGCGAGGCCCCAAGGGCACAAAAATAACTGCAACAATTGTGCGTAGGGGCGAGAGCGAAAAACTAGATTTTGTTATCGAGCGAGATAAAATACCTATGCACTCACTCGATGCAGCATATATGATTAAAGACGATATTGCCTACATAAAGCTAAACCGATTTATGGCAACAACTACCGACGAGATGACTAGTGCGTTGGCAAAAATGCCCGATGCCAAATCGTTGATTCTCGATTTGCGTGGCAATGGTGGTGGTTTTCTCGACCAAGCAATATCGGTGAGTTCACAACTCCTAGATGCAGGCAAGCTAGTGGTTTACACCGAAGGTAGAGTGATTCCACGTAGCGATGCTCAATCTCGTGCAGGTGGTCTATTCACAAAAGGTGCGTTAGTGGTGCTTGTTGACGAGGAGTCGGCATCGGCTAGCGAAATTGTAGCGGGTGCAGTTCAGGATTGGGATCGAGGGCTAATTATAGGTAGACCTACTTTTGGTAAGGGTTTGGTGCAAAGACAAATTCCGCTTTTGGATAGTTCGGCAGTGCGCATCACTGTGGCTCGTTACCACACACCAACGGGGCGTGTCATTCAGCGTCCATACCAAAAAGGCAACAAAAAAGATTACTACACAGCATTTTTTGATAGATACTCTTCGGGCGAGCTATACAACATAGACTCTTTGGCAAAACATGTGCCCGATAGTTTACGCTTTAAGACACTTGTTAAGCAAAGAGATGTGTTTGGCGGTGGTGGAATTATGCCCGATATATTTGTGCCAATTGACACAACATATTATTCCGACTATTGGGGTAAACTAGTGCGCAAAGGTTCTATAACAGAGTATGTGGTTGACTATATGGATCGTAACCGTGACAAACTAAAGCGCAAGTACCCAACATTCGAGAGCTTTGATAGCAATTTTGAAGTTACTGACGATATTCTTAGTGGGCTTTATGAGTTAGGCACAAAGCAAGATGTCGAGTATGACGAAAAAGAGGCCGAGCGCATTCGTGCGGTGGTGAGCAAGCAAATAAAAGCACTCATAGGTCAAAAACTGTGGGACACAAACGAGTACTTTAGGGTGATAAACCAAGGCAATAACATGGTTCAACGTGCAGTAGAGGCAATTGAGAATTGGGATAGAGATGCTGCTCAAATAAAATAAAAAGAGTATATTTGCCTTTCAAAAATAAAAAATAATAAAAAGATAAAAGATAATGTTTTTAATTAAAGCAGCGCAGCTGATTTTAAGCCTTTCGCTCCTTGTTGTGGTTCACGAGCTTGGCCACTTTATGTTTGCAAAACTATTTAAGGCTAGGGTAGAGAGCTTCTACCTATTTTTCAACCCTTGGTTCTCTCTGTTCAAAAAGAAGATTGGCGAAACCGAATATGGTATCGGTTGGGTGCCTTTTGGTGGATATGTCAAAATTTCGGGCATGATAGACGAGAGCATGGACAAAGAGCAAATGGCTCAACCACCCAAACCATACGAGTTTCGTAGTAAGCCAGCATGGCAAAGGCTACTGATAATGATTGGTGGTGTTATGATGAATATTCTAATGGCATTTGCAATCTATATTGGTGTTACATATGCCTATGGCGAGAGTTATTTGGCAAATAGCGATGTTAAAGACGGATATGCTTATAGCGAATTAGCACAAAAAATTGGTTTTGAGAATGGCGATAAAATTATATCGGTAGGTGGCGAAACCTATCAAAAGCAATCTCAAATAGCGAGTGCAATTATCGTTGGAGCCGAGCAACAAGTTGTTGTCGAGAGAGATGGCAAAGAGCACACAATCAACATTGGCGAAGAGTATGTTGCCGATATCCTAAAAGGCGGTATGAACTTTTTGCAGTTGCGTATGCCTTATGTGGTTGATTCTCTACAACAAGATGGCGGTGCAGCTATGGGCGGTATGCTAAAAGGCGATAGTGTGATTATGGCTGCTGGTGTGAGCGGAAAATATCTAGATGAATTTATTCCTGTTTTTACACAAAATAGTGGCAAGACAATCGATATTACAGTAGTGCGTGACTCTGCTGGCGTTAATATCACCAAACAACTACCCGTTATGGTTTCTACCGAGGGTAAGATTGGTACGGTTATAGATGGTGTGAGAGCTCTATCGACATATAAAATAACCGAAGCCAACTACTCGCTAATGGAGAGTATCCCAATTGGTATCAATAGAACCATTGCTATGGTGGTTAACTATATTCAGCAAATAAAGCTAATCTTTAACCCACAAACCGAGGCATACAAATCGGTAGGTAGCGTAGTATCTATGGGTAGTATCTTCCCTGCAACATGGAACTGGGAGGCGTTTTGGAATATCACGGCATTCTTCTCGGTAATTCTAGCAGTAATGAATATGCTGCCAATTCCAGCACTTGATGGTGGTCATGTTCTGTTCTTGCTATACGAGGTGATAACACGCCGCAAGCCTAGCGATAAGTTTATGGAATATGCAACTACGGTGGGTGTAGGTCTGCTACTACTGCTAATGGTATTTGCACTAGGAAACGATATTTATAAACTATTCTAGTTATATTTATAGCCCTTTAAAAAGTGGTCGTAGAGTTTTGACTTTACGGCCATTTTTATGTTTTAACCCATTACTTTGTTTTATTAAAAACCATATATCGACCCTAGTATTATACCTAATGTCGAACTAGTAATATCGGTTGGTAGTTCGACACAAGGTGGTGCGTGGCTTGTAAATGGCGAAGTAGTTTCGCCGTTTAAAGGTATAGTAATAGAGTAGTGAGCCACGGCTTTAATAGGGCTACACTACTGCAAAAAATCGCAGTGCGAAATAAA
>CAYJIL010000141.1:0-3452 GCA_964370235.1 uncultured Rikenellaceae bacterium
TGCTTTGCTTTGTGGTAGTACCTATGCGGGTTATAGTGCATACCAAAATGCAACTATGACTGAGTATGATAAAATGATTACGGCGAATTTAGAGGCTTTAGTAAAACCAGAAATCAACGAATCTGAATATCAATACTGCCGATGCAAAGTCAATGATGAAGGCGTAAATGATTGTTATGGAGGTAATGCTTTGAGCTTTAGAGCTAATTGTGGCAAGTCTGACAACAATGGAGAACTTATTGACTGCTCAGGTCGCGAAGGACAATGCAGGAATTAGAACCAATAACTATCTATAGCCTTACAACCCTCATTCATAATATAACTATTCTTGATTATATTATTTAAAAGGTACATTTGGCTATAGATAGCTTAAAAAGAAAAGTATGAAAATATCACTTATTACATTGGTGCTACTATTAATGGCATGCAGTGCTGAGCCGCCTGCAAATCATAGTAAAATAGACTATTCCAAAATTAAACACACCTCTAGTCAAACTGTAGATGTAGTAGAGCATATTGACCTAGAAAAAATAGTACTAGAGCCCGGTACTAATGCGAACAACTTTTCATCTATGCAGGGTGAATTTCTGATGGTAGGAGATACCATACTGTTTGGAGATAGGGGAGTGGCTCGCATATTTAAGTATGGTCTTAGTGGAAAAAGACTAGGTACCTCTATTGTCAAAGGTAGAGGGCCAAATGAGATAGTTTCGCTCGAAAATTTCGCAGTTACCAGAAGTGGGGAAAGATATGCTATCTTGGGAGCAGGGTGGAATATATATATATTGAATGACTCACTGAATATAACAGACAAGGATCTCATTCATTGGGGTAAATTCAAATCAAATAGAGAGTTTAGGGATAAGTTGAACAACCCTAATCCCAACGATTTGCATATATATGAGAGGGAGATGTGTCGTGATAATGTGAAGTTTCTTAGCAAAGATAAACTGCTATTCCCAATTGTAACAGACCACACCAATTATAATGGATATCAAGGTGAAAATGCTCCTCATTTTTATGGAAATTCGAATACATTGGGTATATATAGTATCGACAGCAAAAAAGTAGAGATGGCAATAAATCGCTCACCTATATATCAAGAGATTGAGTATCTCTCAAAGTTCAAGAATATAATAATTGAGACTGTTGGCGATACTCTTTTTTATAGCTTTGAGGCAGATCCACACATCTATAAATATAACCTTGCCGACTCTGTAATCTCCTCTTTTGGTGAATGTGGTGTGAATATGAATACAGAGTATGTAACTGTAAAAACTTTTGCTGAATCAGAGAAAATAAACAAGAAAGATTTTGGTTATTATCTATCTCTAAAATATTTTGAAGAGAGTTCACTTCTATTTAGAACATATAATAAGGGGGCTGGGCACAGGATGGCAGGAATGCAGGTTTATAGGAGTGGAGTATTGATTGCAGACTGTGAAGTACCAGATAATTTTAAGGTATTTGGTTATTGTGCCCCATATTACTATGGATATGGAGTTCATGATATAGAGAATTTATCAATGTCTATTTATCGTTTTAGAATATAGTTAATTATGAAAATTATACTTGCCTTACTAATCTTTGCTCTTATGCCTCTTTGTAGCTATTCACAGACTGAAATCACAATAAAAGTAATTGATAGCAATCAAGAGCCCATCTATAGTGTTCTTGTCTATAATCAAAATAATCAACTCTTGGGACATACAACTCAAAATGGTGAGCTTATGCTTACTATGCTTGGTACTGAGAACTCAGAGCTAACCTTTAGATGCATTGGATTTGAGAGTAAAAGATTGAGTGTCAAAAAACTGAAGTCGTTTGATAGTATTACGCTAAATAATATGGCGTATGAGATGGATGATATAGTTGTAATGGGTTATAAAGATTCGAAAAAAATAGTAGAAGATGCATATAAACTTCACAAAGAAAGGTATAAATTTAACATAAAGCAGAAACATAAGTTTTATGCTAGTGCACATTATGCCAAAACCGTTGAGGCTGACGGAAAAGTAATTGGTTACAGGGATGAGTATGGAGTGTTATTTACTACTGGTAACACAAAAGCGTCGAATCGAGCTATTACCTACAATCGTCGTTTCACCCCTATCTATGGCTCATATAGCTACGAGTTAACATCCGATGGAACCGATACTCTAATGCGTATAGCAAATTATCGCTATGGTTCAGATGGCAATTTTTGGTATGATTCAGAAAGTATGAGTATTGACGAGAATGTCATACGTGTGATCTACCTTGATGCTCCCATTTTTTCTGATGTTGGACACTTTGACTTTAAGCAAATAGCTGCCGATAGCTCTGAAATTACATATCTGTTTAACTCAAAAAACGGCATCTACCCTAAAAAAGCAAGATCTATAATGAGAGGCAAGATAACAATATATAAAGAGACTAAAAGGATAAAATACATAGAATTTACATCTCTTGATTACGTCTCCATCAATCGAGTACGTAACTTCCCTAATGCCTTTATAAATAATTCGCAGATTAGGGCTTATATATCCTATGATAGTAACAATATAGCATATATACGTAGGTGCGATCTGGCTACTACATGGACACAGCGCAAAGGTGTTCGCATTAGTGGCAACACTCCTCCTAGGCCTCTAGCTTCAAAGAGACAGTTTGTAATCAGAGAGCATTTCAGTTGTAGCCCATATAAGGAATTGGTATCGTCTGACACCACACAGTTCATAGCTTCTTACTCATATTTAGGGGCTGGAGGTGAATATAATAGAGAGTTTTTTAAGAATAGAATTAATCCACACGTTAATAGTGCTGATCTTAGCTTGCTTGAGAAATATATGCCTCTTGAGCAGCAGTATCAACGAAATAGTTACCATAATCGAAAAACGAGAATCTTTGAACAAAGAGGAGATTTAACACAGGAGGAGCGCAGGCGCAAAGTAGAAAATTTCTCTTATGCTAAGAAGTTATTTTTGGAGCGATTTAGATATGATGAAAATTAAAATTGTTTAAAATGAAAATAATATTTATAATTATTACAACCATTATATTATCCTCTTGTGAAAATAGTAGTAAAAACGAAATTCATAATCTGATGGGATCTCCTATAAATTTCCCTCTAAATGGAATTATATCACAGATGGGATGCGATACATCTATTGTCAATTACTATAATTCAAAGTATAAACTGGTACATTATTTAGATTCTGCTAACTGTCAGTCATGCGTTACTAAGAACCTTTTTGTTTGGGATGAATTAATAGAATATTCTAAAGATCCGAATAATAATCTAAAGTTATATTTTATTTTCACATCTAAAGATATGAAGTCATTAATGGTAAATATTATAGGAAATAATTTTGATTACCCTATTCTTATTGATTCGATAGGTGAGTTTGAGCGATTAAATCCACATTTGCCAAAAAATACAATGCTCCATACATTTCTTTTAGATGAGAATA
>CAYJIL010000142.1:0-3444 GCA_964370235.1 uncultured Rikenellaceae bacterium
AGAGTGGAACGATGGCGGCGAAGGCGAGCTAGGCGATTATTACGCACGATAACCTACACATCGAAGATCTTCGTGCACGTGCAATTATTTGAGTTTATTGCAACTACTACAGATAATTAGGTGTTTAAAAGAATATATTTGTATGAAAATGAAAAATATAGCAATTAAATTTGGTGTTTTTGCACTCCTGCTTGTCGCTGGATGTACAAAGCAAGATATTAATTCTGCTAATACGGTTGATGTGCCTAAGGGTAGCGTGCCTATCAATATTAATCTTTTGAACGATAATATTGAGGGTGCTCCACTTACTCGTACTACGATTAACAATTCTAATATTGATAGATATTACCTCGAAATTAATCAACATGACGAAACAGGTTTAGATGGTACGAAGTATGACTATGCAGTTATGATGAAGCGCAACTACCTGCCTGGTGGTGATGGTTACAAGTATCTTGAAACTGTACCATCAAGTGATTGGAGTTCGTGGGAGGCATACGATCTAATAGTAGTTGATGGTAAACCTGCGGTGTCGACCACTCCTCGTACAGAACCTATGTATTATTATGATCTTGGTGAAAAGGTTATAATTCGTGCTGGTAAGTGGGATGCGCTAGAGGAAATACCAGAAGGCACGCAGTTATTCGATAGCTCAACCATAAACAATAGTACAGGACTATTTGTCTCGGATGGTAATAGTTATGGTATCTCTTCGCTTTTAAAGGTAGAAAACGAAAAGGTTACCTTTAATGAAGCCGCAACGCCTCTGTTTTTCTTTATGGGCAATTTAACAGCTCTGCAAATATATCAGTGCGACCATCTTAGTACACCAGTAAGTGCATCAGGCGGCAGTTTCGCACGCTTTAACAATGGTAAATGGCTTTTAGATGTTAACATGAAGCATAATACTGTAAAGGTGAGAATAGACGTAGAGTTTAAAGATAATTTTCATACACTGTATGAAAATTATAATTACTCTGGTGGGGATGATAAATCTGTAATTAAAGGGCTGAGTATTAAGACCGTGACAGCAGACGATGCAGATCCAAACCGCTTTGATGCTCAGTATCAGAGATCATTCATGACTAACTCGAGTGTTGATGAAACAGCATATGGTTGTGTCGATCTTATTATGACACTAATATATTTTGGTAAAAAAGATGGTAAATGGATAGCTACCTACGAGACACTTCTGTCGCAACAACAAACGGGAGGTGGTCAAGTAGCAAATTACAACTTTCATGTTGATATTGCAACTTTTCAGTTTTTTGTAGGCAGTGATACATATACGATTGATGAATCCAAAAACGATCGCCAATATCGATTTACAACAACAGATATTGGTGCTGCAGATTATGGTGATATTATTCACCTGCAATTCCAACTAGGTGATGACTATGGCACACCGGGAGATCCATACTAATAGATTGAGAGAAGAAACCTTATATATAATATAGCAATGGGAAATTTACGATATACTTATAAGATAGCTGTTTGTAGCATGGTGCTATTATTGGCTAGTTGTACAAAGCATGATATACTAGAGGTTGCGAATACTCAAAAAGGTACACCTGTGGTAATAAGTACGGGTGTATCTTCTTTGACAAAGAGCGATCCAATTTCGGGCGGCGTTAAATCTACACGGTTCATTACAAATGATGTCGTTGCTGTATCTGCTGGTGATAACAGCTTTTCGTCATCGCTAAATTCATATTCAAACTATAAGTTTGGTGGTTCGATATGGTCGATAGTCGATGGGCAAACTCCTCTTTTGTGGGATGATAAAGCAGAACCCGAAGTTACAACAGCTTATTTTCAAGCCTATTACCCCGTAACCGAGGGTACATCATATACAAGTTTTACTCTACCCACCAACCAATCTAGCTATGCTATTGCTGACGAGAATGATATTGCTTTAGCAGACTATATGACCTATGAGGGAGAGCATACTTTTGACAAAAGTGCTAATGTTAACCTTGTAATGAATCGCAAAACAGCTAGGGTTATAGTTGAAATTTCGCACATAGATCCTGCGCCGACAATAGCAATAGATAATGTACAAGTGCACTCTCCATACTCTAGTTACACAAGTGATGCGCTTGCTGGAGACCCAGTGCAGGTCGTTCCTTATCACCAAGCTGCTGTGGCTGCTGATCCCGATAATGGTATATTAGAGGCTATCAACGAGCGCTACACTTTTCTATCGCTACCTACTGCTGCTGCTGCAAACTCAGAGGGCAACTATTTGAATGAGTTTATCACATTCACAGCAAACGGTATAGGTGAAGTATCACCACTAAATGGCCCACAAAAATATACTAAATCACTAAAAACTAGATTAGAAGCTGGGTACAGTTACACTTTTAAACTACAAGTAACGGCCGAAGAAATTATACTTCAAGACGTTGTAGTGGTTGAAGATTGGCTTGGTGCACCTGTTAACTTGGGTGATATTCCGGTGCATACATACTACATTTATGACGAGCAAGACTTAAACGAGTTTGCTCAATTGGTAAACATTGGTGGCCACCGAGAAATAAATGGTATCCTAATGAATGATATTGCTCTGTCGGGTGATAACTGGATTCCAATTGGTAATGGTGATAATGCTTTTGCAGGAACATTCAAAAGCGATGCATCAGCAACAGGAGATTTTGGCTACACTATTAGTAATTTTGGAATTAAATCGGGTGTCGACTATCAAGGGTTCTTTGGACATATTGACGGTAGTAAAGGTGAGGATACCGAAGTCAATACTGCATTTATCGAGAGATTTACATTGACCGGAACATCTGTAACTGCCACAGGTGATAATGTTGGTTTGTTTGCGGGCTCTGCAGCATACGTAACATTTACTAATTGTTCGGTATCTACTACGTCGGGTGCTTTTGTAAAATCGACAGGCGATAATGTAGGTGGACTTACGGGTAAAGTAGGCGCCGAGGTAGTTCTTGTTGCTTCGCCTATTACTTTGTCGGAGATAAATGTAGAGGGCATTAACAATGTTGGTGGCCTTGCAGGTTATGTCGAGGCAGGGGATAACGATCTTGTGGTGCTAAACCATTTCTCGTTGACTGTAGAAGGTACGGGCAATAATGTTGGTGGAGCAGTTGGTCTTCTTGGTGGAAAGGCATCGCTAACTATTACTAATGCCGCCTCTACAGATGCCGCTAGAGGATACACTACTACTATTTCTGGTTTAGAGAATGTTGGAGGTATTATAGGCCTTGTTGAAGCTGATGTTGCAGGCAAAGTAGGCACTACTACTATTTCGGAAACTTGGACAACTACTTCATCTACAGTTACAGGAACATCGAACGTTGGTGGGCTTATCGGCTCAAACCTATCGGCAACAACTGTTATTGAGGCTGCTCGTAACGATGCAACAGTTACAGGAACAAACAATATAGGCGGTCTTGTAGGTGTGAACGGTGGTATTATTGT
>CAYJIL010000143.1:0-3338 GCA_964370235.1 uncultured Rikenellaceae bacterium
GTCACGATAGCGAAGGGCAATTGTATGTTGCCTCGGAGCTAAAATCGCTAGAGGGAGTTTGCGATACTATCTCTCCGTTTGCTCCGGGTTACTACCTTAGCAACAACGACACAAAGCCTACTCGTTGGTACACGCGCCAGTGGGAAAGCTACGATGCCGTAAAGGATGGGCATAGCGATATTTCGGCTATTCGTCAGGCACTAATGGAGGCTGTAAAGCGTCAAATGATGAGCGATGTACCTTATGGTGTGCTACTTTCGGGTGGTCTTGATTCTTCAATCATATCGGCTATTGCGGCACAATATGCTGCTCGTCGTATCGAGAGCGAAGGTGCCGACGAGGCTTGGTGGCCACGTCTACACTCTTTTGCTGTGGGGCTAGAGGGTGCACCCGATTTGGCTGCATCTCGCAAGGTAGCAGATCACATTGGTACTGTGCACCACGAGATAACATACACCATCGAAGAGGGTCTCGATGCTATTCGTGATGTAATCTACCATATCGAAACATATGATATTACAACAATTCGTGCATCTACCCCTATGTACTTGCTTGCAAGAGTTATTAAGAGTATGGGTATTAAGATGGTACTTTCGGGCGAGGGTGCCGACGAAATCTTTGGCGGTTATCTATACTTTCACAAAGCTCCCGATGCAAAGGCTTTGCACGAGGAGACTGTACGCAAGCTATCTAAGCTACACCTTTATGACTGCCTAAGAGCAAACAAAACTCTTTCGGCGTGGGGTGTCGAGGGGCGTGTTCCGTTCCTAGATCGTGAATTCCTAGATGTGGCTATGACGCTTAATCCTGCCGAGAAGCTTTCGGGACGAAATGGACGCATCGAAAAGTATCCTCTTCGCAAAGCATTCGAAGATATGCTACCCGAGAGTGTTGCATGGCGACAAAAAGAGCAATTTTCCGATGGTGTAGGTTATTCGTGGATAGATACCCTAAAGCAAGTAACGAGCGATGCTGTGAGCGATTTGCAAATGGAGCAAGCAGCAGTACGCTTTCCAATAAACCCACCACGCAACAAAGAGGAGTATTACTATCGTCAGATATTCCAAGAACTTTTCCCCTCGCAAGCAGCAGCGCAAACCGTTCCATCGGAGGCATCGGTTGCTTGTAGCAGCAGCGTTGCGCTAGAGTGGGATGCTTCATTCAAGGGAATGAACGATCCGTCGGGTCGTGCCGTAGCAGGCGTGCATAATGACTGCATAGAGAAATAAATATTTTTTTAGATTATACAATGAGCGAACAAATTAAACATGAGTGCGGTATCGTGCTAATTAGGCTTTTGAAGCCAGTGGAGTATTACCAACAAAAATATGGTAATCGTTTCTTTGGTTTAAATAATCTCTATCTAATGATGGAGAAGCAGCATAACCGAGGACAAGAGGGTGCTGGAGCAGCGTGCGTAAACATCGATGCTAAACCGGGCAGTGAATATATTTTTCGCCACCGTGCAATGGGGTCAAGTGCTATTCGAGAGCTTTTTGAGAATATTCACAAAGACATTGATGCAACGCCTGCGGGTTCTGACGAAATGCCTTTCTTGGGGCAGTTATATTTAGGTCACCTGCGTTATAGTACTACTGGTCGTTCGGGGCTTTCGTATGTTCACCCGTTCTTGCGCCGAAACAACTACCGTAGCCGTAACCTATGTTTGGCGGGTAACTTTAATATGACCAATGTAGATGAGATTCTATCTAAAATTGTAGCAGGTGGTCAGCACCCTCGCCACAATGCCGATACGTTTATTATATTGGAGCAACTGGGAGCACTACTCGACAAACATGTCGATAAGCTAGTCGAGACCTATGAGCCTATTGCAAAGGATGGTGCCGATCTAAATCGCTTGATTGATGAGAATATGGATCTTGTAAGCATTATCTCAAAGGCATCTCGAATTTGGGATGGTGGTTTTGCAATCATGGGGGCTATTGGTAATGGTGCTTCGTTCCTATATCGTGACCCAAAGGGTATTCGCCCTGCTTTCTACTATGCCGATGATGAGATTGTGGTAGCAGCATCTGAGCGCCCTGTTATTCAAACAGCACTTAATGTTCCTGCTGCTTCGGTAAAGGAGTTAACACCGGGTAGTGCACTTGTGATTAGTCGCAGTGGAGATGTAAGCTTTAATCAAATTGACGAACCTGTGCCAACAAAGCAATGTTCGTTTGAGCGCATATATTTTTCGAGAGGAAGCGATAGAGATATTTACCAAGAGCGCAAATCGCTTGGACGTTTATTGACAAATCGCATACTAAGTGCTGTGGATCATGATATAGATCACACTATTTTTTCGTTTATTCCCAATACGGCAGAAACGGCATATTATGGTATGATTGATGGTTTGAATACATATCTTAATCAAGAAAAAGAGCGTGAGATCTTAGCACTTACCGAAAAATCGCATGAGAAGATAAGCAAGATTCTTTCTCGTAAGATACGTTCAGAAAAACTAGCAATTAAGGATATAAAGCTGCGTACGTTCATTGCCGAGGGTAGTAGTCGTAACGACTTGGCTGCTCACGTTTATGATGTGACTTATGGGCTTGTAGAGAATAATGTCGACAACATTGTTGTAATTGATGATAGTATTGTGCGTGGTACAACTCTTCGACAGAGTATTATCAAGATACTTTCGAGACTTAATCCTCGCAAAATTGTAATTGTAAGTTCGGCACCCGAAATTCGTTACCCCGATTGTTATGGTATCGATATGTCTAGCATGGGTGAGTTTATTGCATTTAATGCTGCTATCGAGTTGCTAAAAGAGCGTGGTATGCAAAACGTAATTGATGAGGTATATCAAAAATCGTTGGCTCAGTGCTCTTTACCAAAAGAGCAGATTGTGAATTATGTTAAGGATATCTATGCGCCTTTTTCGCAGGATGAACTTTCGGCTAAGATAGCCCAAATGGTTACTCCCGAAGATTGTCCTTGCGAAGTTGAACTTATCTTCCAGCGAGTGGATGATTTGCATAAAGCGTGTCCTGGGCATAATGGTGATTGGTATTTTACGGGTGATTACCCTACGCCAGGTGGTAATCGTTTGGTAAATAGGGCTTTTGTGAATTATTATGAGAATAATGATGAGCGTGCTTAAACGCTAGTACGCTTTATTGCCTCTTTTATGGTTGAGAGGTTATCGGTAGTACACTTTACTACGTCCCTCACGGTTGGGCGGTCATCGGTAGTACACTTTACAACCTCCCTCACGGCAGTGACGGTCATCGGTAATACACTTTACCACCTCCCTCACGGTAGTGAAGGTCAACGGTAGTACACTTTACCACCTCCCTCACGGCAGTGAAGGTCATCGGTAGTACACT
>CAYJIL010000144.1:0-1480 GCA_964370235.1 uncultured Rikenellaceae bacterium
TGTGCTATTGATCTTTGTTTTTGTGACTCAATGTGCAAGGACTTAGCAGCGAAATGTGGTAGCTGAGAATTTTTGAAGATTATAAAACAAAACATTATAAACTATTTATTAATCGAAATTCGGCATAAACTGAATTTCAAAATTTCAATTTTATGAAGAAGTATTTTAACAGAATCTTTGCTGTTTCGCTTATGGCTATGACAGCATCGTTCGTTGGATGTTCTGAAAACTACGATGATGAGATTGGTAACCTGAACGAAAGGGTTACAGCTCTTGAGTCTACGGTTAAGACTATCCAAGATGCGGTAAACAAGGGCGCTACGATCTCGGGCGTTACTTCGTCTGCAGAAGGTATTGTTATTACTCTTAGCAATGGTGAAACTTATACCATTACTAACGGTAAGGATGGTGCTTCAGCTGTAGTCGCTGAAATCAAAGACGGCAACTGGTGGATTAACGGTGAGGACTCTAAGATTTCTGCAACAGGTGAGAATGGTATCACTCCTCACATCGGTGCTAACGGTAACTGGTTCATTGGTACAACTGACACTGGTGTTGCTGCTTCAGGCGGTACAGCAGCTTCAAGCATCATTGCAACAGTTAACGCTGACGGTACAGTAACTATCGCTGGTCTTGTTGACGCAGATGGTAAGGCAATCGATCCAATTACAATTGGTTCTGCAAACGGTGTTTCTTCTCTAGAGTTCGTTCCTGAGTGGAATAGCGCACTTTACGGTGATATCGTTTACATGCCAGTAATCGTTGACTCTGAGAATAACCTACAGAACGTAGTTGCAGGTTGGGCTAACCTTAAGTATCGTGTTAACGCTAGCACAGTAGATCCTACATCTATTAAGCTTAACGGAGTTGCTACAGGTGCTACTAAGCAAACTAAGACTGCTTACGGTGATAACCTATGTGCTGTTATTGATGGCGTTGAGAACAGCGTTCTTACAGTTAAGGCTTCTATCGCAGGTTATAACACAATCGATCTAGGTGGTTCTGCTACTGGTCTTTCTGGTAAGTATGACGATCCAGCAACAGCTCCTAACGTACCAGCTGGTACTATGGTTGATCAGCTAAGAACTATCATCGATAACACAAACAACGATGCAGTTGCTAGCCAAGTAACTTCTGAGTACACTGCTTTCGCAAGACAAGCAATCGAGACTAAGGATATCCTTTCTCAAATCACTGTTGGTGTTGACAGAAAAGATGTTACTCCTGCTCGTGATCTACAAGCTATGTATGCTGAGGGTTCTACTCAAGATGCTATCGACGCTTACCTAGTTAAGCTTCCTATTCACCTTAACGTAGACTTCAAAGGCGAGTTCGATCTTCGTGCTAAGCTTCTTGATGTTGTTAAGGCATGGTACACTAACACAGATTACAGCTCAACTGAGGCTACAACTCTTGCTGCTCTTGGTTTTGACAATGTAAACTTCGAAATCGTTCCTCAAATGTTTAACGAGGCAGAGGT
>CAYJIL010000144.1:1580-3279 GCA_964370235.1 uncultured Rikenellaceae bacterium
GTTACAACAGAGGTTATGACTACATTCACTCAAGGTTGTGCATACGGTCTTACAGATGCAGCTAATACTCTTCCAGCATTCGTTAAGAACCCAACAGCTCCTAACGTACTAGATCCTCGCGTAGAGTTCGTTTCTCACTGGGCTTCTTATGACTTCGATAACGTATTCAATGCTCTTAACGTAAGTAAGCAGAGATTCATCGAGATCTATGGTGAGACTGTTCAAGTTAAAGTTGAGAAGATGACAGGTACTGAGGTTGCTACATATGAGCACACAGCTGCTATGTATCCTAACGTTAACGATCAAATCTTCGTTCCTGGTTCTACATCTACTGGTAACATTGGTATCGCAGGTGCAACTGGTTCTACTCCAGCACTAGATAACAACAACAACCTAGTATTTGCAGTACAAGAGCAAGTTCTTCCTGGTAAGTACCGTTTCGTTATCACTGCTACTAAGCAAGTAGGTGGCGATGTTCTTACTATCACAGACAGATGGTTCGAGGTTGTTAACCCATCATTCTCTGTAGTACGTAACACGGTTTCTTGGAAAGATATGTTTGCTCAGTTCAACGTACTTGCTCCTAAAGTATCGTTCGATCCTGCAAATGATAACTTCAAAGTTGACCTTGACTCTTACTACGAGCAAATCGCTGGTACTACATCTGCTGACAAAGTTAACACAGAGGTTGTAACAGAGAACCCAGTTGAGCCAGTTCTTGGTAACAACGCTAAGATCAACACTAACATTGCGTTCTACTTCAACGAGAACCCAATTGTAACTCTTGCAAATGCAACAACAGTTAACCTAACTCGCGTTGATATTAAAGATGCTGTTACAGGTAAGATCACTTCTCAAGAGCTACGTACAGCAGCTAACGAGCTTATCGCTACTCTTGACGTTGTAACTGGTATCGTAACTATCGCTGAGGTTTCTAACGTAGAAGGTGCTACAAGCGTACGTGATTGGTTGACAATGGGTAACTTCGTATTCAACAAAGTTGAACTAGTTACTGAGTACTGTAACGAGCCAATCGACATCAACATCTTTGATGTAGAGGTTATTCAGCCACTTGAGCTTAAGGAGTTCGCAACTAACTCATTCGAGGATGCAGTTAACTTCGGTAGCGAGCTTAAGTACACTGAGATCATCAACATGAACGACTGGAGAGGTGCAACTAACCCAGTTTCTGTTCCTGGTATCGCAGGTGACGCGGCTAGCCAACTTGGTGGATACTACGCAGTAGCAACATGGGATGGTATTAAGATTGCTGGTTCTAGCTTCGTTGCAGGTTCTACAGATCTTACTGTTGCTGTTCCTAAGTCAGCGTTTGATAACATCAAGACTAACCTTGTTACTAAGGTTGTAGGTGGCGAGACTGTTCAGACTCCAGATAACACTATCACATTCGAGACTGCAAAAACAACTCTACCAACAACTGTTGATCTAACACTTAAGCGTACAGCAGCTGATGCTACAGGTGCTTACACTCTTAACTACTTCAACGCTGGTGCAACTGTTAAAGAGGTTTACACTATGTGGATCCCAGTTGCTATCGAGTACAAGTGGGGTGTTCTTGAAGGTCACGTAGAAGTTAAAGTTTACCCTAACGGTCAACTTCCAACAACTAAGTAATCAAACAAGCAAGTACGATCTAGTTTAGAAAGTACTTAACCTATACGGGGCTCCTCTTTTTGAG
>CAYJIL010000145.1:0-3231 GCA_964370235.1 uncultured Rikenellaceae bacterium
TTGTTTGAATTTATTTTACAAAGAATGGTATAATTAATTGGAAAAACAAATTAATTGTTGTGTTTTGGTTGTAAATCGATATGAGTATTTGGTAAAAAGTTTACCTTTGTAAATTAGTCGTGGTGTTGGTGGTATGAAATTTGTGTTAATAACATCACGCCAAAAATAATTAACAACAATGAGTATAAAAGCACCCGAATTTCTTGTCTACATTAAAGATAAAACATCCCCAGAATTTGAATATAAAAGTAATGCTGTAAGTATTGTTCGCAATGGTGCACTATATGCGGTAACTTATGCAAACGGAAAAAGCTATAACTACACCAGCGAAAGCATTAAACTTTATCCGCTAATATCTACTGTGGATAATGTTCGCATATACATTAACCAAGTGCGACATTCGTCCTATGATAAGGTTGACGATTATGGTAAGTATATAGTTTGTCGAGGCGAAAGGTATCGCTCTTTGCCAATGGTTCGAAATTCAAGTGTCGAAATTTATCCGCTCAATTTTGATATTCGCCCAACGCAGTCGATAATCGATTACTTTAAAGATATAGTCCAAAATTCTCTTCCGTCGGCAGTAGATGCTAATTATGCCGAGCAAACCTCTGCCAACGCAAATGAAGCTACTTCTAAAATAGTAAAGCAAACACTAGAGAATATAGATTTGCAGGACTCTAGGTCGGCATTATTCAATTATGTCAACAAATCTATCGTGGCGCCAAGTCAATTACCTCCAAATATTTTATATCCGTTTGGTTGTAACGAGAGTCAAAAAAAAGCAGTAGAGGCTGCAATAACAAATCAATTTAGTATAATCGAAGGCCCTCCGGGCACGGGCAAAACACAAACTATACTTAATATAATTGCCAATTTGGTTGCACAAAACAAAACCGTAGCAGTTGTGTCGAACAACAATTCGGCAGTGTTTAATGTGCAAGAAAAATTGGAAAAAGAAAAATATGGATTTTTGTTTGCTTCGTTAGGTAGCTCGAATAATAAAAAAGCGTTTTTTAACTCTCTTGAGCCCAAAACTTTTGATGCTAGTTTCTACATGTCTGAGGACGATATGCAGCAAGCAAAAACAGAGATGGCTTTTTTGCAAGAAAAACTAAATTCGTGTTTTGATAACCGTAATAAACTTGCAAAACTCAAAGTTGACTTAACAGATGCCGAAATAGAGTTTGAGCACCTAAAAAAAAATCAACCCTTTTCGGCAGAGCTTATGCAGGAGTATGACACGGCGTTTCGTTGCCAGTGGAGTACTGCAAAGGTGTTGGAGTTGCGTAAGCTCATATCTAAAACTCGATTTTCGATATTGCTTATCATACGCTTAATTGTGCAGTACCTGTTTTTTGATATTAAAAATATAACCAAGCGCATCGACAAGTTAGGTGTCTACGCAAATCATAAATTTTATGAGCTGCGCATTGCAGAGCTAAAGGCACAAATTTGTGAGACAAGCAATTGGCTCGAAAAAAACGATGCGAAGGGTACGCTTGAACGCCATACCAACTTGTCGACACAAATTTTTAATGGTACGTTATTCAATCGTTTTGCCCACCTAAATCATATAGAATTTTCGCAAATAAATTATAAATCTAATTTTGGTGAATTTATAAAACGATACCCTGTTATAACAAGTTCGACAGTGTCGCTATGCTCGTCTGCGCCTCGAGATTTTCTTTTCGATTACTTGATCATTGACGAGTCATCGCAGGCCGATATTGTTAAATCGTCGTTGTGTCTTTCGAAGTGTCGAAATGCTGTTATTGTTGGTGATAGCATGCAGTTAAGCCATATTGTAGATGCTCAAAGTATACAAATTAATGAGCAATTGATGAATAAACACGACATTGATCAGCCATATAATTATGTAGATGAAAGTATTCTCGACTCCTTAAAATTGATATTTAAAAACAATATTCCTTGTACACTCTTGCGTGAACACTATCGCTGCCACCCACAGATTATTGGTTTTTGTAACAAAAAATACTATAACAACGAATTGATTGTAATGACCGAGGGAAGTGACCATCCGTTCAAGATTATCGAAACAAATATTACGGGTGCTCAAATGAATACAAATCAGCGTCAAGTTGACGAAACTGTGAGGTATATTCAAGATAATTTTGTTGAAAACCTACCACATGTGGGAGTTGTGTCGCCATATCGTGATCACGCAAACCTGCTAAAAAGACAACTACCCAAGGCCGTTTTGGCAGATACGATACACAAGTTTCAGGGTGGCGAAAAAGATGCAATTATATTTAATACCGTAAGGGGCAAGATTACACGATTTCTCGATAACCCCAACCTAATTAACGTAGCTGTGTCGAGAGCAAAGAACCAGTTTGTTATCGTTAAACCTGCCTCGATGGAGCTATCGCATGGTACAAATATAGGTGACCTAATTCGATATATTTGCTACATAAACGAGCCTCAAAAAGTAATTACCAAAGGTGCAATTTGCTCGGTGTTCGACCTATTATACAAAGAATATAACGATGCTTTTATCGAATTTATAGACGAAAATAAAAATATAAAAGGTTCGGCAGCCGAGGTTATTATTCACAAACTCCTAATCGAAATTTTATCCGATACACAGTATCTATCGGTAGATTTTGTAAGAGAGTATAGGCTGAGCGATTTGGTTCGAGACTATTCTTATTTAGATAAAGACGAAATTAGCTTTGTAAAAACTAGTTCTCGCCTCGACTTTTTGCTTTATAACAAGATTGACAAAGCACCAATTTTGGCAATCGAAGTAGATGGTCGCACATTTCATAATGATAATAAACAACAAGAGAGAGATAGCAAAAAGAATAGGGTATTAGAGGTTCTTAATTTACCACTGTTGCGATTATCGACCGATGGACATAGCGAACAAGAACGAATAATCGAGAGCCTAAACTTGGCTATGGCAAATAGTTGTGTGGTAAATGCACAGTAGTGCCTAATTAAACTAATTGTGGTTTAACTGCTATTGAATTTTGTCTTTTTTGCTAAAAATAGATAGAATATAGCTATTATTTAGTCTATTTTTATATCTTTGTTAAGCAGAGCATGGCAATTGGTGCAAATTGTGCATGGCTAATAGCTATGTCAAATATAATACCTCTGCTGCCCATGCTCATAAATTGTCACACCCAAATAAAAGCTTTTAATTATAGTATGGAAAAGATTATAGGATTAATGAATGCGCCATTTACGCCAATGAACGCAGAT
>CAYJIL010000146.1:0-3212 GCA_964370235.1 uncultured Rikenellaceae bacterium
AGCGGAGTAAGATAGAACGTAAACTTATACTCACCATAAGGTAACATACACTCGCTTTGTGGCCTAGCTCCCCAGCTATCGACACAGCCTAGCCCCATTTGTGCCAAATCGATGCAAAGGTTTGTATAGTCAACCTTTTTTGCTGTTTGACCATGGCTCTGCACCCTTTTGTCACCATCGTCTAGCGATTCTATCGAGTAGTTGAGAGCCGATGCCGAAAATGCTGCATTTGAGCTTACCGATAATCCCTTGCCGCCATCGTTTATTTGGTTCCACCATCTTACATCACACTTATTACCCGTCTCTTGTGGGCGCACATAAGCATAGTACTGATCTTCGACCTTTTGGTCGTAGAGGCCAATAAACATCGAACTTTTTCTATCGCTATAATTCTCGACTGGGCCACGACCATAGTATAGAATATTTCTCATCTTGTTTGGCATTTGAATCTGCACACCAAACCTTGGTAGGCTAGGCATTTGTTCGCCTGTATTGTTTGTAATTAGCTCTTGGCTCACCTTTATAGCCCCAACATTATTTATCTCATACTGCATTACTAGTTTGCAGTTAAGTTGGGGTAGATTGTAGCTGCCCACAACAATAGCCATGTTGTCTTTTGTCTCAAACTCTAGCGATGTAAGCTCTATCTTGGGGTTACGCCATGCTGCTAGGGTTTTGTGTAGGCTTTCGGGGCCACCATAGTCGTTGTCTACTGGTGCTCGCCAAAAGTTTGGCGTTAATTTACCGCCCTCTTTTAGCATATCGGTACCCTTGACCCTATAACCACACATATAGCCACTATAACGATCAAATTCAACAGCAAATTCATCGCCATACACTAGTAATATATTCTTGTTATTATCTTTTATTGTAGCAGGTGCAAGGGCTATGTTTGGCTCTGTTATATTAGCTAGCTTTGCCTTGTTAAAGTCATAATCACGTATGGTGTGCTGTGCCGTTGCAACTTCTGCCCCTGCTTGCAGTAAATCTTTGCTTTGTTTTGTCCTAAACGATATGTTTAGCAATAGCTCGCCTTCGCTACACTCTTGCGATATATCATAACCCAAATCAATCACAGTGCGCTGTTGAGGTTGTGCCACAATTTTGTTTACAACACCAAACCTAAGCACTTCGCCATCTTTTGTTAGCGACCACTGCATAAGGTAATTATCTAGTGTGGTAAAGAAATTCTCATTAAAAATTTCGATTTCTCCGCTCTCTTTGTCTAGGAGTTTTGTCCATATGTTTTGGTGAAAATACTTTACCTCGTGTGCATGTGGGTTAAGTTTGCGATCTGGCGAAACAATACCATTATTCAAAAAGTTATTGTCGATAGCGGCATCGTATTTGTTGTAGTCGCCTGCATACCCATAATACATTGTGCCCGAGCTGTCATACTCTCGTAGGCCTTGGTCGGCAAAATCCCATATAAAGCCACCCTGAAACTTTGGGTATTTGCGTATAAGCTCCCAATATTTGTCGAAACCTCCCATCGAATTACCCATTGCATGTGCATATTCACAAGGAATTAGAGGGCGTGGGTCGTCGCTTTCGCAATACTTAATTGCCTTTTCGTAGTTGATATACATTTGGGTGTAAATATCGGTAGATGGCTCTAGTTTTGCACACTCATACTGCACTGGGCGAGAGGGATCCATCTGCTTAACTAGCTTGTAGCACTCGTCAAAATTGCTACCCATGCCAGCCTCGTTACCCAGCGACCACGATATAATAGATGGGTGGTTGTAGCCCCTTGCAACATGACGCTCGTTACGCTCGATATGTGGCTTTAGGTAGTCGGGCTTTACTGCTAGCGAATTTGAGAATATAAGACCATGTGACTCTACATTTGCCTCTGCTACAACATACAAACCATATTTGTCGCATAGTTCATACCACAAATTATCGTCGGGATAGTGGCATGTGCGCACAGCATTTATATTCAGCTCTTTCATTACCTTAATATCCTCTATCATTCTCTCTTTCGACACATAGAAACCATGGTCGGGGTCGGCCTCGTGGCGATTTACACCTTTGAATAGTATTGGCTCACCGTTTATGAGTAGTTGCCCTTTGTGGCTATCCATCTCAATTTTTCGAAAACCTACATTAAAGCTAGTTGCCTCGACAAAACGCCCATCTTGGTTAGCTGTTACTAGTAGTGTATATAGGTTGGGTGCTTCGGCACTCCACTTTGCAGGGTTTGCTACATTCATTGTAACGGTTTGCTCTCCGCTGCCCGATATGCTCTTTTGTGCTACGCTTTTGCCGCTACTATCTAGCAACTTAAACTCTACATCTAGCTTTCCATTTAGCGTAAAATCAATATCTAGCGAGCCATTTTTGTATTTGCTATCTAGGTCGGGGGTTACTCTCACATCGGCAATGTGGTTTTGCTCTCGTGCATATAGGTAGCAATCTCGGCTAACTCCCGAAAAATTCCAATAGTCTTGATCCTCGAAATATATTCCATCACACCATCTAAACACCTGAAATGCAATGAGATTTTTTCCCACTTTTAGGTGCTTTGTCAAGTCAAATTCGGCCTCTAGCTTGCTGTCTTCGCTATAACCAACATACTCACCATTTACCCATAGCGATATGTTGGAGCTAACAGCCCCAAAGTGTGCATATATTTTTTTGTTATCCCAATCTTGTGGAATTTCAATTATCTTTCGGTATGAGCCAACATGGTTGTTTTCGATTGGTACATGGGGTGGGTTGCTAGTAAACTGATCCTTCCACGGAAAGCCAACGTTAGAGTATATTGGGTCGCCATAGCCATTACGCTCCCACACTCCCGGTACAGCCATCTTGCCCCATGAGGCATCGTCATAGCCGTTTTTGTAAAACTCGCGTGGGCGTTGATCTGCATTTTTTACCCACAAAAAATTCCAAACACCATTTAGTGAAAGGTAGTTAGAGGATTGTTGCTTTTGGTTATCTATTGCTTTCTCGTTTGATTCATAGGCAAAGAAATTGGCTCTCATTGGGGCTCTGTTTATGCCGTTAATGTTTTGGTTTTGCCATTCGGGTAGCTCTTGTGACAATGCCACCGTGACAGAGACGCACAACAAATTAAGTAGAATAAAAATTCTCTTCATAATAGCTCTTTTATTTATAGTTTTGAGTTTGTAATTTGTTGCAAATATATGAAATAAATATTACTTCGTAATGCAAATGGTGTTAAAATGATTTAATTGTTAAATAAC
>CAYJIL010000147.1:0-3173 GCA_964370235.1 uncultured Rikenellaceae bacterium
AATTCAATAGAGGCTGTTTAATCGCAAGATTAAGCAGCCTCTATTTTGCGTATTTATGCAAGATTCTGTGTTTCTGTAGTGTCGAAATAAGATATTTGATATGTTTCAACGGGTGCTCCAAGATTAGATATAGCTGCTCTCACACCTCTCAAATAACACCACTAATGGACTACCTACAAGATATTTCGCACCAATTAGCCCGTAGAATCAACCACCAAAAGCAGGTAGTGAATTATAACATGTGATTTATATAGCCATATTTTATTAAATCTTCATTGCTTTTGGCTAGGTAAATAGATTGATTACTAATAATATATACATGATCGGCTATATCGGTGACATTGCTATACATGTGATCGGTAATTAAAATTCCTTTATAGTTTTTTTGTTCTTCTATTAACGATTTTATTGTAGTGACGTGTAGTGGCATTATCTGCGAAAAAGGCTCGTCAAGCATAATGAATTGAGTTTCGGCATGCAGAATGTTGAAAATCTCGACTATTCTAGCTTCACCACCCGATAGATTTTGTATGCGTTTATCTGCTAGATCTTTAAATTCGGGAAAAACAGAAGCGAAAAGGTCGAAATTTACATTGTAGTCATTAAATACATCATATACTTTTAGGTGTTTGGGAATGCAACATCTTTGAGGCAAATAAAGAACTTGCTTGTTCGAAAGTTCTTTATACCATTTAGAATCTATTCTAACAGATTTATACGTGGGTTTGAGCTGATTAAAAAGCACACGCATGAGGCAAGATTTCCCCGAACCGTTGCTACCAAGTAGAGCCGAAATTTTACCTGTTTCAAGTTTGAGATAGATGCTTTTTAGTATCTGGCGTTCACCAAAGCTTAACTCAACAGAATCAATCTCTAAAGTATGTATATTATCTGATAATTGCATATGTTGTATATAGAATTATAAAAGCGATAATAGAATCGAGTGCATAGATGTATGACAATAACTGCCATTTGTTTATGCCAAGGTTTTTATAGTAGATAAATTCATTTTTTCGTGTTTCTTGAAATCGATATAATATAGGAATATAGATAATTAAACGCCCCATAATAATTGCAGAAATTCTAAAGCTCTCATATTCTACATTAATACAAATCATATAAACCATAGCACATGACATTGCAAACCCTATAAACATCAGCCAATGTTTATATACTTTGTAAGCGATATGTAATTTATGCAGAGCCATTTCCAAAGTTAAAAAAAATAACGAAATCAAACAAATTCGCTCTAGCTCTACTGCCAAGCTATATAGGTTGTTATGAGCTAGCCACAGAGTGGGCGAACAAAATTAACAATTGCATAGTAGGGGTAATAAATTATTTCTTGCCATGAAATAACTTTTGGGGAGCATATAATTATAAACAAGGGTGTCTCGAACTAACTCGAAACACCCTTGTTTTTATCGAACGCTATGGCCGTGCCTAGGCTATACAAATTTCTTTATGAATGGTACTTTTCGTAGTACTCCAACCAAAAGAGCAGTCAAAATAAACGATATTACAAACACCACAAATAGTTGAATGAAGTATGGAATAACTATATATCTAGCCACAAACTCATACGAAATGTGTACAATGATGAAGTGAGTAAGGAAAATACCATAACTATAATCAGAAATTAGAGCTACTATCTTGCGTGGCTTTGTACAGAATCTCTGTATAAGCACAAACACCGGAAGAGTCATAATTGCCACATTAAAACTAGTGTATGACCAAGGTATCTCTAGCATGTTAAAGTTGTCGGGGAAATTGGTCTTAATGTAATGGAAACCCTCAAAAGTAATGTAGTAACCAATGGCATAAATCACTAGCGATATGGTAATTAGCTTTTGTGTGCTCCATTGTAGAGGATACTTTCTAAGGTAATGCCCCAGTAGCAAGTAGCCCATAAAGCCGCCAAAATATTGGAACGTTGTATATATATTCCAAGAACATAATCCATAAATTCCATTATGTCCATAGTTGCCCATATAGCCCAAAGAAGGCAGAATTATTTCGATATACTGAACAAATGTCGAGAAAAACCAAATTCCTAACACAATTTGTAGCTCCTTTTGTGTTGCATCTTTCACCCATGCCGAAATGACCGGAATAACCAAATACAAACCAACCATCATATATATATACCAATATGGTATGGTAGCAGCATTGAAGCTAAAAATCCACATCCACATATTGTTAATCATTGCCGTTAATGTGTGGTAATCGCTACTGAATGCAGCATTCATAGGATCTACGCTAATTGCAAAAAGATAGAAGAGTACAGGCGAAACTATACACCAAAATGCAAATGGCATTAGAATACGCTTTAATCTACGTGAATAGAATTCGCCAAGGCGCATAGGCGTTGGCAGTAGTAGCACACCAGATATCATAACAAATAGTGGTACCGCAGGGCGATAGAATGTTCCCCAAATCGAACCTGCCATAAATGATTCCATCGATGAACTCGACACAAAAGCGTCACAACAGTGGGCTAGCACCACCAGTAGGCAGGCAGCTACCCTCAAATAATCGACCCATACAAGGTCGTGCTTGATTGCATTTTCTTTCATTTTTCTAATAATTAAGTTGGGTTTTAGTAATTATCAAAATATTCGCTCTAAAGCTGAAAACCCTTAATGCTTAGTAGTGAATATTGTTTCATTTTTATTGATTTCAGCTTACAAATATATGATTTTTTTAGTTTGTTGAAATATAGGATAAGAAATTCTGTATAGCATATTTTTTTTGCCTCTGTAATTCAATAGAATACAAAAAGACGAAATGCAAAAAATAATAGTTAGCATAATAAAATCCTAGTTTTATATAATATATACCTGCAAAGTAGTAATATTTTAGTGGTGCTTATTTTAGAGGGGCTAGCCTTTGTTAATTGCATCATCATTTGCTACAATAGCCTATATATTATAGAGTTGATATTTGTGTTTTTTAATAAATTTTACTATATTCGCTATTACTAACACAAGCAAAACATTATAGTACGACCCCAAATCACTTTTGTACCGGTATAATACAATTACGTAGTTTAACATAAGGTATTATGTTTGTTCTTTATATTACTATAAAACTGCATTTACCTTTAAAACCCATACTGCTATGATGAAAAAAATACTATTCCTAACACTACTTTTATCGATGCAATCTATTCT
>CAYJIL010000148.1:0-3143 GCA_964370235.1 uncultured Rikenellaceae bacterium
TAACACATGATACAACAAACAGAATTCACACTACGCCCACGTGGTAGAGGTTTTCATCTTATAACAGACGAAGTAATTGGCAAGTTACCCAATTTGCCAAAGGTGGGGCTATTGAATTTATTTATTCAACATACTTCGGCAGGGCTTACCATAAACGAGAATGCCGACCCCGATGTGCAAATAGATATGGGGCGATATTTGATAGGCTTGTAAAGGAGCGAGAGAGCTACTACACCCACACATGTGAGGGGGTAGACGATATGCCCGCACACGCAAAATCTTCGATTGTGGGCACTAGCCTAAACATTCCCATAACCAATGGTCGGCTGAATATGGGGATTTGGCAAGGGGTCTATCTTTGTGAGTTTCGCAACAGAGCAAGCGGACGCAAGATTGTGGCAACTCTGGTGGGATAACAGCAAAAGCTAATAAAAGCTGAATATAGTAAGTAATAAAGCAAAAGAGGTTGGTAAACTGTGTAGCTTACCAACCTCTTTTGCTTTGTTTTGTGTGCTAAATCCTTATTCTTGAATTGGGCGAACAGCAAAGCCCCAAGATGTATTTACCCCATAGTTAACCCCTATCCAATTCTCAGATGTGTTATATGTAAAAAAACGTGCTTGATTCGAGGTATTACCTCCCGAAGCCCAAATAAAGGTTCGATTTAATCTAGCGATGTTTAATTGGGTTGTAATATACTCCCTGCAACTGTTAGCGGGAAAAAAGGCTGCTACTGGAGTGTATGTTGCACCAATATTGGTTTGAACCACAAAATTAGAAGTGCTGAATATAGCGTATGCCGATATGTCTGCCACTCTAAAACCAAGTGGTGAAGGGTCAAATATCGATTTTGCTTTATCTGTCACTTCAAATTCAACATTCTTATCAAGCCATACATTTGAACCTACTATAACACTTTGACCAGACCAGTATCCTCCACTAACGTAGGTTTGTGGCCTATTTACGGCATATTCAAAACTCTGAGGATAGGATTCGTTACCAATTACCCAAGCACTGCCATCCTCTAATTTTCCACTCACGCCAGGGAATGGATCTTTGCGACCAAATTCATAGAACAGTACACCTTTTTGCCAAGTGGTTCCACCATGCCCCAAGAGAGTATTATCCATTGCTCCCAAATTTCTATCCATAATGAGCTTGCTATCGTACTCTCCTCCATTTTGCCAAATCGTGCCGTCATAGCTATGAATCTCGCCACCAATGGTAGGTACAATCTCGTTTACGCCGGTTCTTTGGGGAGTATTAAAACTATCGGTCTTATAAGGATTATAATCTGTTATCCACAAATGCCACGACCAAATAATAGTGCCATTCTTGCGCACGTTCACAACAATATTTTGGTGCTCAAATTCCTTTGGGATTATAACCTTAATTGCATTTTGATAGGCTGAGGTATTTGTTTGGGGCGAAACTGCCTTTTTTACCACTAATCCATCGATACTCTCTCCATCATACCACGACAACTCGACAGTATAATCACTGCTGAGTGTCCAATCTCTGTTGGTGATACTGTACTCCGAGGTAGGTGTGCTTGCATACTCCTCCCAAAACTCCTTTATTCTATCATTTACGGGAATATAAAAGATTGTGTTTTGGGTGCTCATGGGTACAGCGATATAGCTGTTGGCCACACGCAGACCGGTAACACCACCATAGCCATCGGGCAAGCCGGTGAGCTGCTCAACTATCTCCTTGTTGGTGTAGTCGGTTACCACTCCCTTATCTACGGTTAATTTTATGGTTTGCGTAAGTTCACCAAGCTCAATTGTGATGTCACCTTCGATAAAAGTGGCATCAAGATTTATTTTGTATTTCTGCTCGGTTCTTATGGTTTTCCAATCATCGGCAAGCGGTGTTTCTGCATCAAAGCTCGCCCCTGTGGGAAGTGTTACTTTGCCATCTAATAGTGGTAGTATATTTCCACTGTCGCCATCGCCCAGTGTAAAGGCTACATCTACACTGTATGTGCCATTATCGTTATACGCCCAGCTTGAATCATTGTGGGCATAAATGGCAAATTCATCTGGGTTTTCGTAGAGCATATTACTTCGATAACTCTCGACATTTGCCCAATACTCGCCCTTGTTTGCCCCAATATAATACTGACCATTGCTTACAAAATAGTTTGAATTATCGTCTATTACTATATCGTAATCTATATTACCCGGAGGTGCATCGATAGCCTCTTGTGGGCTTGAATAACCATCGGATGTTATGCTTATTACCTTTACCAAATAGCGAAAATCTGCTCGTAGATCATACACAAATGATGTACCCAAACTGTAACGCAAGATAATCTTATAGTATGTAGCAGCCAATTCGGCACTTTTTTGCACCTTTAAAATAACAGATACACCATCGGTTTGGCTAAATGAATAATTTGTATGAGTTGGGTATATATATAGCCCCTGAATGTATTTGTTTGCTGCAACCTCTTGCGAAATTGCACTTGGATATGGTTCAAGGTTTGTAGCAGGTGTTACGCTGTGGGTTTGGTCGATGCGTGTGCTACTAAGAGGTAGCTGAGGCGCATTTATAGCCGAAATTTCTAATAATTTGGGGTATTCCTCGCCATTTAGTGGCAATAAAACATCTATACGAGCATAGTCAAAATCGATTACTAGCTCCTTGCCCTCTACTGTTACTGCATCTATTTTGGCAAGCGATAGCGCAGGGCTACTCTTTGGGAGTAGCCCCGAGTTGTCGCTCAAGTTTTTTAGCACTATATTACCCGTTGTGTAGGTGTTATTTTGCAAATCGTCAATTTCTAGTGATTTATCGTCTATCTTTGATTCGATGGCCGAAAGATCATAGTTCACCACACCTTTAACCACTACCCCAATAGTTGATGCCTCAAGGATAGCGTAATATTCACCTGTTTGGGTGTCTTTTTGCAGGGGAGCGGTTTGTTGTAACTGCCCGTCAGATGATTTAAAGACAAATACTGTTCCGCTAGCTAACTTCTCTCGCGAGGTAGCAACATCGGCATCTCCTGCACGAGTTTGCAGCTCTTGCGATGAGTAAGCGCCGAGTAGCTCCACCCCTAGGCGCACTTGCCCATCGCCCAAGTTTGCAATATCATCAAGCGGCTCTTTACTACACCCCACAAGCGTGAGCAGCAG
>CAYJIL010000149.1:0-2987 GCA_964370235.1 uncultured Rikenellaceae bacterium
AGGTTTGTCGCAATTGCATTAGCCTTATTACTAGGTTTGTAGTTTTTCTCATAGCACATTGCAATTCGCAAGTAAATCCAGACTATTTTTTGAAAATATTTACTTAATATTTTTTTTATTCCACATTTTGAGCTAAATTCGCTCGTAACTACTTATTCAATACGCAAAAGAAGAATTACATTTGAAAAAATAAATGCTTATAAATCATTACTTATCATTAATTGTCTGTTGCCTTGGTGCTTTATGATAATACTAAATCATAGAGTTCAAGTCAAATGAATTAGTGCAGTATGTACTATTTAGAGTAGTGTTGCTAAGAGGTTTTTAATTGAATTATGGTAACCTTCATAATATAATTATAGATCTATGTCCTACCAAACTCTATATATAAAGATATTAGACCATTTTTTAATCTAAAAAAAATGAAAACAATTAATTTAAAAGGAATAAAGAAGAAAGCTATATCTTTCTTTGTGGTTGTTTCGATATTTTCCGTAATAGCCTTTGCTAGTAGTACGCAGATTACCCCTCAAGCAAAGTTAGGTTATTGGGCTAGTACGCAAATTACCTAGAATGGATTATATCAGGCAGGTATCGCAGGTGGTGTTGGCTTTATTGATCTTGTCGCCAATCTTTTTGTGTCATGTCAATATAAATAAAAAAATACCTAGTGTAAACCAGGCTAACTGCGTCAAAATCATCACAAGAATGTAACTTGCAGATAATCAAATGCAAACTTCCGCAAACACAGTGTGCCACGAATCTAATTTGCACTGATTGTTAGTGATTTGACACTTTGATATGGTTACCCTATGTATGAATTGTGAACGAATAGATTGTTAGGGTCTATATGTTAAATCTTAGCAGTCATCTAACAAGTTACTTCAATCTTAGGAGATAATGGGTTCTTGTCCTTAGAATTTTGAGTAAGTATTAAATAATCAGAACCCTCCAATTTTTATGTATCTAAATTTAATACTTGTCGTACTTGGAATAGTTTTAATTAAGTCCATTACAAATATAGTATCTGTGGAAAAAAGTTTTTTGGTAAACAATATTAAACCATTTATTATCTCTACGATTGCAGCTACATTTTTTTCAGGCTTTGTGATTTTACTTCTTATTTATGCACTAAGTACTACTTTTATCAATTCTGCTGCTAATAGTAGTATTTACATGCTATTTATGTATGTTATTGTCGTTTCTATTCTACTATATTTCAATGATTATATTCTTATGCCGAGAGTGTTTCTGTTTTACAACAAAGCAAGAATATCTGAAGAATTCACAAAAAAACTCAAAAAAGAGGGTCTGTCTGGTAAAGTCATAATAATAAGTGATTCTAAAAATGCTTTGACCATGGGAGGGAGTAAAGGTACGAGTGTAGTGTTTTTAGGATCACGCATCTTAGAAGATTTGTCATCCGATGAAGTTCTTGGCATATTGTATCACGAAATAGCACATATAAAGTTTAATCATATCTATGTACTAATGATGATACGCATAGTCACAATATGTGTTTATGTTTTAGTATTTAGATATGTATATGACATGACCTCTGGTAATCCGTACTTCTATATACCTATTATTGGTTTGCTGGGAGGGGTGTTGCCATTCTTTAGAATGTGTTTTCGACGATTCGAGCAAAAGGCGGATATGTATGCAGCGCAAAATGTTGGTATTAAAACATATATTTCGGCATTAACCAAACTTAACAAGTTGAATCTAGGTGGAATGGATAAGTTTGATATTGAGCATTATAAATTTAACGAACGTATAAAAAAGATAAAATGTATTGGAGAAGTTTGATTATTTCAGTGATAATGGTGCTATTGGGTGTGTTAGGTGGTAATTTATTGATGGAAGATTATTGGTTAATACACGTAAGTTATGATGATATGGCATACCCCACTAAGACATTGCCCAAGTTTATTTCTTGGGATGATTTGGCTTCCGCTAAAGATTTTTTTTAATTATACTATTAAACAACGTATCTGTTGGAATTCTTTTATCGTACGCAGTTTTTTTACTGGAGGTTTTTAATTGAATTATAGTAACCTCCATATAATAATTAGAGGTCATTATCCCACCAAACTATATATAAAGATATTAGACCATTTTTAATCTAAAAGAATATTAAAAAAATGAAAACAATGAATTTTAAAGAGATGAGAAAGCTATCGATAGCTTTTGTTTGCACTATGTGCTTTGCTGTTGCAGAGCAGCCTTATAATATGTTTTAGTTATGACAAACTCAAAAATCGCAATTTTTTTAGGTGTTGGCGCCGCTATGACTTCAGTGATACTTCCTTATAGTATATTCTGTGAGGTAGATAACGGAATAACATCTCTTATGAGATATTTATTTATTTTATTGTTATTTTCGCTAATAGGAGTAATAATATTCTACGTTAAAAAAAGAAATCGCAAGTAGACAGTTGAATAAAGACACAAGCTATAAAAAAATGTAAATCATCAGCGAAATGTTTACCGTTTGATACCATTTTAGTTAGCGGTTTTGTGGGGTAGTTGTGTCAGGGGCAAATCCTGCAAGTTGGGTTGCATGGACCACTGTGGGAGCTGCTGCTCTTTAATTTTGTTATGAATAAAGTCAAGTATTTTATTGTCTCAATTACTGCTGCAATAACTTACATTCTGATAATGTTTTTTTAACAGAGTGGAATTCTTTTTTCTTTGATTATGCGCAAAAATGAATAGTTAACGTTATAGGGGTAATGGCAATTATTGTTATGATGTTTTAGCAAGTTTTGTTGTACACATTTTTGTGGTAAGCTAAAAAAACACTCCCAAAGCTATGAAACATAGATTTTTTTTTCAATATTGTATTTCTTCGTGATGGCTCTCTTTTTCAGTGAATTATTTATATAAATACCTAACGGGAAGTGGGGCGCTATCGGTGTTACGGTGATTCTTCTGTCTTTCATTGCCTTAGAACGGATTGTAATGCTGATCCAAAGAGCAACAAC
>CAYJIL010000150.1:0-2741 GCA_964370235.1 uncultured Rikenellaceae bacterium
TTGGTGGGGAGGTGCTATGATTTTGCCTTTGTGGTACGTGGTTGCCTACTTTACTAGCAATACTAGGTTGTTGGGTGTATTATGGCATTGCCTTGGTGATGGGTGATGCTTATTTTATCTGAATTTCGATTGTGACTATATTATATATAGTTATGTGGGAACCTTTGGGGGATTTTTTAAGACGCATAAGGCTTAATTTACTTATCCCAACCAAGAGACAAATAGGCCGTATTTATTGCAATTTTAATGTTGGATCACGTCAAAATTAAGCACAAAAAAAAGAGGTAAAACTCTAGTTTTCACCTCTTTTAGTAGCGGAGACAGGACTCGAACCTGTGACCTTTGGGTTATGAGCCCAACGAGCTGCCAACTGCTCCACTCCGCGATATTGTGATACAAATGTATGGCTTATATTTTACAATTCCAAATTATTGATGAAAATATTTTAGTTTATTTTCAAGCAAAATATCATACTCGCCTGCTAGTGAGCTTTTAAAGACTATATTTTTTTTTCGATTATTTTTACTCAAGCTATCTGTTTTGGTCAAAATATCACGCACTCTTGCCGCCACTGCAAAGGCAGGATCGACTATTCCAATGTTGCGATTTTTGATAACTTTACTTATCGAGGAGGTTAAAAACGGATAGTGTGTACAACCAAGCACTATTTGATCGACCCCTTGCGCCACAATAGGAGCTAACACATCATTCACACAACTGTCGGCTTGGGGCGTTCCCTCCAAGCCCTGCTCGACTAGTTCGACAAACCCTTTTCCCTCTACTTTCATAATATGAACTGTTGCAGGTAGTGTTTTACACAGTTGCTCTAGACGCTCGCCCTCAAGAGTACCTTTGGTTGCCAAAAGGGCAATTCGCCCACTAGGGCTAGCCATAGCGGCTGGCTTGACGGCTGGTTCAATTGCAACAATGGGTATAGAATACTTTGCTCGTAACTCTTCAATAGCATAGGCAGTAGCCGTATTGCAGGCAACAACAACTAGCTTTGCACCCATGTCTACCAACTGCCCAACAGCGGCACACGTGAGCCTAGTAATCTCGCTTGCACTACGTCCTCCATAAGGGCAATTCTTTGCATCGGCATAGTAGATTATATTCTCGAAAGGGAGCATTTCTTTCACCTTTGCAAGAATTGTTAACCCTCCCATTCCCGAGTCAAAAATGCCAATTGGCGACTCCGAACCTATATTATTAATACTCATGTAGCAATATTTAACATTTTTAGTCATACAAAGGTAGAATAATTTATCAAAAGGTATAGATAGTTCACTTATTAGTTGTACCTTTGTGGGGAATATAAATTCTAAATTATATATGGTACGTTTTTTCAAAAAACAGGATGTTGTATATGCTGTCCAGCTTAATGGTAAGCTAGGAGAGGAGAATACAGAAAAACTAACTTGGCTATTTAGTGGTGCCGAGTCTCTTGGAAAGGATGAGGTAGAGGGTCTATTTGTAGGACCACGTCGTGAGATGATTACTCCTTGGAGCACAAATGCAGTTGAGATTACTCAGAACATGGGTATCGAGGGCATTATTCGCATCGAAGAGTTCTTTGCCGTAGAGTCTAAATTTGCGTCTTATGACAAGATGCTATTTAGAATGTATGACGGTCTTTCGCAAGAGATCTTCAACATAGAAAAGCAACCAGAGCCTGTTATTTATATAGAGGATATTGCCTCGTACAATGCAGAGCAAGGTCTTGCGCTTAACTCTGACGAAATCGCATACCTAGAGTCTGTGACAGACAAGATTGGTCGCAAGCTAACAGATTCTGAGGTGTTTGGTTTTTCTCAAGTAAACTCTGAGCACTGTCGTCACAAAATCTTTAATGGTAGATTTATTATCGACGGTGTAGAGAAAGAGTCTACTCTATTTGGTCTAATTAAAGACACAACAAAAAGCCACAATGGTCGTGTTGTGTCTGCATATAAAGATAACTGTGCTTTCCTTCAAGGCCCAGTTGTTGAGCAATTTGCTCCAAAAACACACGCAGGTCCAGACTTTTTTGAGACTTCAGACTTTGAGTCTGTAATCTCGATTAAGGCAGAGACTCACAACTTCCCAACAACTGTTGAGCCTTTTAACGGTGCAGCAACAGGTACTGGTGGTGAGATTCGTGACCGTATCGCAGGTGGTAAGGGTGCATTCCCAGTAGCAGGTACTGCTATATATATGACAGCATATCCTCGTCTAGAGGAAGGCCGTGCATGGGAAGAGCACACATCGCCACGCCCTTGGCTATACCAAAGCCCAGAGGATATTCTTATTAAAGCATCTAACGGTGCATCAGACTTTGGTAACAAGTTTGGCCAGCCACTTATCTGTGGTAGTCTTCAAACTTTTGAGCACTTCGAGGGTGACAAGAAATATGGTTTCGACAAAGTAATCATGCTTGCTGGTGGTATTGGCTACGGTAAAAAGGTAGATAGCCTTAAGGACGAGCCTGTAACTGGTGACAAAGTTGTGCTACTTGGTGGCGACAACTACCGCATTGGTATGGGTGGTGGAGCTGTATCGTCTGTTGCTACGGGCGAGTATGACAACTCTATCGAGCTTAACGCAGTTCAGCGTTCGAACCCAGAGATGCAAAAGCGTGCATACAATGCTATTCGTGCAATTAGCGAAGAAGACAACAACCCAATTATATCTATCCACGACCATGGTGCAGGTGGACACCTTAACTGTCTATCTGAGCTAGTTGAGGCTACGGGTGGTCGCAT
>CAYJIL010000151.1:0-2719 GCA_964370235.1 uncultured Rikenellaceae bacterium
GCAACACTCTCACCAAAGTAGTTATCGACCCCGGCCATGGCGGTAATCAGCCCGGGGCTGTATGGGGGAAATATAAAGAAAAAGATATTACGCTGAGTGTTTCAAAGAAATTAGGCGCCCTAATCAATAAAGCGTATCCCGATATTCAGGTCATATATACTCGCCAAGACGACCGAGCAGTCGACCTATACAAACGTGGCGAAATAGCAAATAATGCTGCCGCCGATCTATTTATATCTATCCACGTTAATGCATCGAGAAATACTTCGGCAGGTGGAACCGAAACTTTTGTAATGGGTGCTGGCAAGAGCGACCAAAACCTAGAGGTGGCAATGGCCGAGAATAGTGTTATCTCCTATGAAGATGACTTTCAAACCAAGTATGAGGGATTCGACCCGGGTAGTGCCGAGTCTTACATTATTTTTTCGCTAATGCAATATTCATACCTTGAACAAAGTCTTAAGTATGCGGCTCATGTCCAAGATTTTTATGACCGAGACACACCAATGAAAAACCGTGGTGTAAAGCAGGCTGGTTTTCTTGTGTTATGGAACACTGCAATGCCAAGTGTGCTAACCGAAATAGGCTTTATCTCTAACAGTAGCGACAGAGCCTATTTGGTATCTTCGAAAGGACAAGATGTAATAGCGGCATCGCTATTTAAGGCGTTTTCTAGCTATAAAGAGTCGCTTTCGGGTGGTGCGAGCGATGTAATTTCTTCGCAGCCCGAGCCCCCAGTTAAGCCTCAAGAACCAGAGCCCGTAAAAATAGATGCGCAACACGATTTATACTATGCTGTTCAGATACTTAGTGCAAACAAAAAGATAGTTATAAATAGTCGTAATTTTGGTCGTCACACAGCCAATGTGTGGTGGCGAAAAATAGATGGGCGAGATAAATATTTTTATAAAAAGGTGAAAACTTACCAAGAAGCACTATCTTTGCAAAGATATATTCGAACCAAAGGGTACAAAGATGCATTTGTGGTAGCGTTCGATGGCGAAAAGCAAATAAAAGTAGAGCAAGCACGAGAGCTAGAGTAGTCTGCGAGTTTGTGAGGCTAGAGTTTTAAAAAGAAATATGAAGTATAAGAATCCTTTCTTTGCTAACATTGTGCAACAGACAAGGAAGTAAGTATTAAAATTATGAAGATTAGATTTTCGAGAGAGGCTAAGTTTGGCCTATTTGGCATTGTCGTTCTATTTGCCCTATATTGGGGTATTAATTTTGTTAAGGGAATTGAGATTTTCTCTTCTCACAACACTGTATATGTAGAGTACACAAAGAGTGACAACATTGAGATTTCATCACCAGTCCTTTTGCGTGGAATTAAGATTGGTTCGGTGCTAGATGCTCAGTTATCACCAGCTCAAAATTCGGTTATCCTTACTCTAACAATGAGTGGAGATTACAAAATACCGGTTGACTCTAAGCTAATGATAACAAATAAGTCGATGCTTGGTGGCAAGGCGGTAATTGTTGAGCTAGGTAAGTCTGCCGAGTATATTAGCGATGGCGACCAACTTCAAGGCGTAATCGATAATAACATGCAAGAGCAAATCGATCAAGTTAAGGCACAACTAACCGAAACGGTTAATGAGCTAACTGCAACTTTGCGTGGTGTTAACGAAATATTAAACGACACAACAATCAATAGCATAAAGGCTTCGATTCAAAACATGGAATCAATCACAGCTTCGGCAAGTTCGACTATGAATCGTAGTGGCAAAAAAGTAGAGAACCTTATCTCAAACCTAGAGGGCTTGTCTGCATCATTGAACAATGACGTGCCTGCTATTATGAAGAGTGTTCGCTCGGTATCTGACTCACTAAACAGTGCCGACATTGCATCGACTGTGCGCCACGCCAATGCATCTATGCAGCAAGTGAATGCACTACTAGCAGCAATTAACAACCAAGAGGGTAGTGTAGGTAAGTTTTTCTATGATACTTCGGCATACGACAACCTAAATAGCTCGCTGGCAAACTTGAGTCTACTGCTCGAGGATGTTAAGCGCTATCCAAAAGACTATGTTCAGCTATCTTTAATTCAACGTAAAGATAAAAGATATAAAGAAGAGGAGAAGGCGGCTAAGCGCAAAGCAAAAGAAGAGGCTAAAAAATAAACCATATAAGACGGGTATTTCGAATTAATTCGAAATACCCGTCTTAATTATTAGAACTAATAAATACTCTTATTAACAAAGTAAAGTTAGTGGGGTTATTACCACCTATCACTAAGGCAAAGCCTAAATAAACCCATAAGCCTAGTATTGCTAGTAAAACAAGTGGTGATAGCGCACGAGAGGCGTCTTTTTCGCCTCTCACCTTGATGCATTACATCGAGAAGGAAGCACGAAATTAATACTGCCCATCACTAAGGCAAAGCCTAAATAAACCCATAAGCCTAGTATTGCTAGTAAAACAAGTGGTGACAGCGCACGAGAGGCGTCTTTTTCGCCTCTCACCTTGATGCAAGGAGGATGTGGTGTAAGAAAGCGGATGTAAGGAGTAACGCCCACCTCCACGGAGTGGATAATCGATGTTTGAGGAAGAAATCAAATGTATAGAGCAGCATTCTATTAGCGAAGAATCGGGGCTATAAACTAAAGTAGAATATAGTGAGTTGAGGACAGAGACGAAATATCAAGAACAAACACCGAGCGCCAGATCTTGTCGCCCATTGAAAATGCCACTGCAATTTTCTGGGCGAATGTTT
>CAYJIL010000152.1:0-2711 GCA_964370235.1 uncultured Rikenellaceae bacterium
GTTGTTTTTATACGGTTTGGTTTTGCAAAGATATAATATAAAAGCTAAAAACAAACTTTTTTGGTTAAATAAGTTGAATCATCAAAAAAAAGCGAGGAATTTATAAGTAATAAATTCCTCGCTTTTGTGGTGCTAACTACCAATAGTACTGATCCATAATTTCTCTCATTACTGGGTAGGCTTTGTCGCTATCGCCAGCAGCCTTTTTTTCTTTTAAGAGATCTTGTTTCATATCCTTAATAACATCGGCATAGGCAGGGTCGCTATATAGGTTGGTGTTCTCTTTTGGGTCACGCTCCAAGTCAAAGAACTCCCAGCTAGGCGTGAATGGCTCGTTTGAATAACCCTTCTCGTCTAGCTTGTGGCCATAATAGAATATTAGCTTATATCTGTCGTTACGAATACCAAAGTGTGCTGGACGAGCAGTGTTTTGGGTCCAGTAACGGTAATAAACGTTTTCTCTCCAGTTTTTGGGAGTGTTACCCTTTAGATTCTCTCTAAAGCTCTTGCCCTGTGCATCATTTGGCTCTTTTGCTTGTGCATAATCTGCCATTAGTGGTGCAAAATCGATGTTCTGCACAAAGTCGCTATTGCGGCTACCTGCCGGAATTTCTCGTGGATACCTAATTACAAATGGCATGCGCAAAGACTCCTCATACATCAATCGCTTGTCAAAGAAACCATGCTCGCCCAAGAAGTAACCTTGGTCGGCAACATACACTACAATTGTATTGTCGGCAATGCCCTCTTTGTCTAGGTAATCGAGCAAACGGCCTATGTTATCGTCTACCGTAGCACCACAGCGCAGGTAGTCTCTAATTAGCTTTTGGTAGACAGCCTTGCGAGCAGTAATGCTATCCATCCCCTCGCGCGAGAATGGTAGTTCGGGGTATTTACACCACCACTTGTCGGGGTCTTTTGATGCCGTTTCCCAGCGGATAGCTAAATTCTCGAGTTGTTGCCCTGCAATTGCTCGCTCGCTATCGCTACCGTCGAATAGGTTCTCGGGTTCGGGGAAGGTAACTCCATCATATATATGTTTCATTCTCTCGGGAAAATCCCACGGCTCGTGTGTAGCCTTAAAGTTACAGAACATCAAGAAAGGTTGGTCCTTGTCTCGTTTGTCGAGGTATTTAATAACCTTGTCGGTAACAAGGTCGGTTGAGAAACCCTCTTCCATTACACCCGATGGGCCTAGTGATGAATCTTGCCAATCTTCGGCAGTCTTGAATTTTGGGTTTATATAATCGCCTTGGTCGTAGAAGACGCTATAATAGTTGTAGCCCGATGGTTCACGCTTGAGGTGCCATTTGCCAATTACGGCTGTGTTGTAGCCTACCTCTTGTAGCCTTTTTGCAATGTTGTCACGCTCGGGATCAAGACCATCGGCAAGTGTCTTAACACCATTAAAGTGGCTAAATTGCCCCGTTAGAATAGCTGCACGTGATGGTACCGATATTGAGTTTGTGCAAAATACATTCTCCATCAAGCAGCCCTCGTTGGCTAGCCTTTTGATGTTGTCGTTTTTTACATATGGCTCAAGAATACCACCATAAACTCCCCATCCTTGTGAGGTGTGATCGTCTGATAAAATAAACAGAATGTTGGGTCTGTCGTCATTTTGCCCAAACGCAATAGTCGATGGCAGGGCAGCAAGCGAAACAAGTAGAGTTTTTTTGATGTTTTGGGTCATCTTCGATATTTATTGGTTTAGATGCAAAGGTAGTTATTTTCGCATTAAGGTAGACTATGTAAACTATATTTTAGTACATTTGTGGCGCATTAAAAGCATAATTATTTTGAAAGCAGAACTGGATATTAAACTACGTGCAATAGTTGCATGTGTAGTGTGGGGCTCGGCATTTGCTGGAGCAAAGATAGCATTTGAGTATATGGAGCCAGTTTTACTTTCGGCTATTCGATTTATACTTGCTGGCTTGTTGCTATTCCCCGTTATAGCAATAAAAAAGATAGCACTACCTACTAGTGCACAGCATTGGCGGTTTATAACCCTATTTGCCTTTGTTCAAACATTTATGCAGTATGGGCTTTTTTATGCAGGTCTCGATCGAGTACCTGCGGCAATTTCTTCTATTATAATAGGCGGAGGGCCACTGCTCATTGCTCTTATGGCGCACTTTAGCCTAAAGGACGACAAAATGAGTTTGCAAAAATTCTCGTCCATCGTGCTAGGTATTGCTGGTGTGGTGTTCATTAGCTTTGCCTCGGCTCCTCCCTCGGGCGATGCAGGTAACGAGTTTTATGTGGGTGTGGCACTTCTGCTAGCAAGTAATATTGTGGGTAGCTACACCAATATAATGGTCGTAAAGCAAAAAACGCCAATTTCTCCATATACGCTCACAGCATTTGCAAACCTTATAGGTGGTTTTATGTTGCTGGCAATGGCATTTGTTGTTGAAGAACCTACGCTTAGTGGTTTACCTCCCAAGTTTTATATTGCAATTTTGTGGCTTGCGATGATACCTGCCATTGGTTTTTCGCTATGGTATGAGCTACTAGGTAGAGAGGGAGTCAAAGTGTCCGAACTAAATATGTGGAAATTTTTGGTGCCAGTGACTGGCTGCGTTTTGGCATGGTTGCTACTACCTAGCGAGAGCCCAACGTGGGAATCGGTAATTGGTATCACTATTATTGTAGCAGCTCTTCAGCTCAACCAATATAAACGAAAATCAAAAAAATAATTCATATAA
>CAYJIL010000153.1:0-2705 GCA_964370235.1 uncultured Rikenellaceae bacterium
CAATTTTTAGTTCAGGAGCATTTAATGTTAAAAACATATTTTACACTAAATTCTAAAACAAGTTCATTTCTTTCTTCCACCTTTCTTCTATGCTTATTAGCACTGCCGCTTGCTGGTTGTGGTGGCGATAATACTGAAGAATTTCAAGCAGAAGGAAATAAACTTATGGAAGAAGGCAATCCTAATGGTGCCATTGTTTTCTTTAAAAATGCTCTGGAAAAAGACGCAAGCAACTTTTCATTGCGTTACGACCTTGCAAAAGCTTATATTCTTTCAGGAAAAACTTCGCAAGCCATTGCTGAACTTGATAAATGCCTCTTGCAACAACCTACAAATATTGCTCTTTTACTTACAACTGCAAACTTCTATACAAGTATTAGAGAACCTGAAAAAGCATTAGGATATTTAGCACAAATTGAAAAATTACAAAATCCTACTGCTGAAACTCGTGAACTTACTGCCACAAACCTAAGATTTATGGAACGAATTGACGAAGCTGAACAGGCTTATAAAGAAGCTCTTCAATTAGAACCAAATCGTGTTACCTCAGAAGTAAACTTAGCAAGCCTTTATCTTTCAAAGAATGAAACTGCTAAAGGCTTAGAACTTCTAAATAAAATCCTCACTACTAATTCTGAACACCCTAATGCATTACAATTACGTGCTATGATTTCTGAAAGTTCAGGTGCTTATGCAACTGCTGAAAATGATTATAAAAAACTCATTGCCTTGCATCCAAATGAAGCACATTTACGCTATTCATTAGGCTCGCTACTTATCAAGCAAAATAAACTTGATGAAGCAAAAGAAGTTCATGCGGCAATGCTCACTTCTTTTAAATCAAATTCTTATGAAAGTTTACTCGCTGGATTAATTGCTTTTCAAGAGAAAGATTATGAAAAAGCTGCAACTCTTTTGCAACAATCAGCACAAAAAATGCCTTCTGTAGATGCCTTATATTATTTAGCAAGTTCACTCCATCAAATCAACAACTCTGAATCTGCGCTTAGTAATTTACGTAGAATTTTAGACGTTCAACCTACAAATACTTCTGCACTTATGCTTACAGCAAGAATTTTACTTGACCAAGGGCGTGCACAAGAGGCTGAATATGAGGCTAAGCGTTTAGTTGAAATTTCTCCTAACAATTCTGCTGCTTATGATTTATTAGCAAGTATTCAAAGTGCTTTAGGAAAATATGATGAAGCTTTGGTTACTTTAGATAAATCTTTAGAAATAAATAGTTCAAACCCGCAAGCTATCATTGAACGTTCAAGCATATTAATGCAACAAAATCAAGAAGTTCAAGCAATCTCAGAACTTGAAAAAGCAGTTGAAGAGCATGAAGAAAGTGTTGCAATACGCTCAGCTCTTTTCAACTATCACATGAAAAACAGCAATTACGATGCGGCTATTGAAGTTGCACAAGAAGGCATTGAAGAAGCTCCAACAAATGCTTTATTTTTTAGTATGTTAGCATCTGCTTACATGGCACAGCAAAAAAACAATGAAGCTATTACAGCACTTGAAAAAGCGATTGCTCTTGAGCCAACTTTTATGCCTGCTACTGAGCTACTTCTCAATATCTATATGCTTGAAAATAATTATCAAAAAGCATTGGAGCTTACTGAAAAACATCTTGCAAGCAACCCAGAAGATACTGAATTCATGGTTACTAGCTCAATTTTATTAGATAATTTAGGAAGAACTGACGATGCAACAGCTCGCCTTGAAGAGGCAAATGCATTAAATTCAGAAAGAGCCCTTGTATCATTGGTTCGCCGTGCTTTAAATGCTGGTGATAAAGCAAAAGCTGAAAAATATCTTACAGATAAGCTTGCACAATACCCTGTTGCACAAGTGCGTTCTTTGCTTTCAATTTTTTATGTTGAGCAAAATGAATTTCAAAAAGCTTTAGACGTATTTAGCACTGAAGAATTACAGAATAATCCTGAAGCCTTAGTAGGTAAATTCCGCCTTTATATGCAAGCAAGTGATTTTGCAAATGCAATCAATGAGGCAGATAGCTTTATTAAAAATTATCCTGATTCTGCAGATGGTTATGTGCTTAGAGCCTTTGCCCTAGAGCAAGATAATAAATTTGATGATGCTTTCAAAACCTTAGACGATGCGTATAAAAATTTACAATCTTCTGAATTACTTATCCAACTTGCAAACCTTTGTTTACGAGATAAGCGCTATGACAAAGCTTCTTCCTATTTCCGCACTGCTTTATTGAAAAATCCTAATGACATAGCAGCAATCAGCGGGCAAGGCTATGCTTTATTACAACAAGGTAAATATGCTGACGCAATTGCAAGTTTTGAAAGAATTTTAGAACTTTATCCGCAAAATCTAGCAAATATTAATAACCTTGCTATGGCCTTGGCAAAAGAAGGAATCAACACATCACGAGCAGCAGAATTAGCAAAACAAGTATTCCTGACTGCGCCAGAAAACGTTGATGTTATAGATACTTATGCCTACACTCTACAAGTGAATAATCAAGTAAAAGAGGCAAAAAACATCGTGCTCAATGGCCTAAAGGCAAACCCTAATTCTGCGCTTCTCACTTACAGATTAGGCTTAATCCTTTTAGCTGAAAACAATACCGTTGAGGCGCTAAAAAATCTTGAAAAAGCAATAGAATTAGGCGACTTTAGTGAAATTGAAAATGCAAAGAAAATTATTAAAGAGAATTCATA
>CAYJIL010000154.1:0-2696 GCA_964370235.1 uncultured Rikenellaceae bacterium
CCCTATCAATCAACGCTATAAAAAATCACTATTTATCTAGCTGACTAAGGGCAAACGAATAGGCACCGATAGAAATGGCCGTACTCGCTCCTATCTTAGTGATACCAACCCCTAGGCGTACGTGTGAATCGTATGGTATTTTCTTGTCTGTAAACGGAACATCGATAATGCGCACCTCGCCTTGAGCAAATGCAGCTAGCTCGTTTTCGTCGTCAAGGTTAAATACGTTTTGAGCAATGCGGTTGTTACCATTCTCGAACTTACCACGCAATACTTCGAACATTGCAGGGAAGAATAGCTCCTTTGCTCCGGCTACTCCACCACCAATAACAGCGATGCAATCCATTACAGTTAGCATATTAGATATAGCGTCACCCAAAGCAAGACCAAATTTGCGGTATGATTTCAAAGCTGCCTCTTTGTCACCTTTGGCTGTACCCATAGCAATATCATAAATCTCTTTTGGATTTGGAGACTTATCAAAAGCAATACCTACCTGACGAGCATACTCGCGACGAACAGCTCTAATACTAATTAGCTCTTCGATATTAGTAGATGAATCAACTATATTACTTAGCGCCCACACCTCTGCTGCTGCCGAGTTGTCACCTATATATAGTTGGTTGTTGTGAACGATACCTGCACCAAAACCAGTTCCCAAAGTGAAACCCATAAGGTTGCGGTATTTCTTGATGCGGCCAGATTTTTCCATTAACTCGTTCACAGCAGGCAAGAAACCTGCGATAGCCTCGCCATAAGCGTATAGGTCGCCATCGTTATTTACGAATACGGGGATTTTGAATATCTCCTCAAGCATTGGACCAACTGCAACACCACCTCTGAAAGCAGGAAGGTTTACAAGATCGCCAATAATACCATTAGGATAATCAGCAGGACCAGGAAAAGCAAAGCTAATTGCCACTGGCTCCTCTACTAAAGATGCTCTAACTTGCTTGAAACCATCAATCATACCTTTTAGACACTTCTCTAGATCGTGAGCATTAGATGGCTTAGTAATTGGTTTTACAATCTCTTGACATCCCTTGATAGCCGTAAAGACAAAGTTTGTGCCTCCCGCATCAAGTGTCATTACTACCCTGTTATCTGCTGTATAACTCATATTATTATATAATTATTTATTATTACTAAAATCACAGCAAAGTTATAAATTTACCATTAAAAATCAAATATTTAGCAATATTAATAACGTAAATGAGCCATATTTAACCATTTAAACACTTTATCATTTACAAGCATCCTACTTTAATCGGTTAAAACACAGCAAATTAAACACCCAACCACATACGCTGTGTAATTTTGATTTGAAAGATAGAATAACTATCTTTGCAGAAAATAAATAAGAAGTATGAGCGCAGAGATATTAACACTACTTATTGCTATTGGTGCTGTTGCACTTATGGTAGTTGGACTATCTATTACACTGATGGTTAAAGGGCACCACATTCAGTCCGAGGTGGGTGATAACGAAAACATGAAAAAACTAGGCCTTAAATGTGCATCCAGAGAAATGATGGAAGAGGAGCGTGCACTCGGAAGAATAGTTAATGAAGATTTGTTAAGTTGTGGAGCTACTTGCGGAACTTGTGATACTTCGTGCTCGACAGAAGAGAAAAAATAGAGAGCGATAATTTAGTAGTATGCTTGTGTATATTTGTCACAAATAGGGTTAGATGAAAAAATTAATTTACAAACTTAAGAGTGGTAAAAATACCAAACTCTTTTACTATATTAACAACATACTTTTTTATATCGTCTCGCCTCTTAACCCCAAGATAACCGACAGAAAAATAGAGAGAACATTAAAAGGATACTCTACTCAACAACAAGACTACATAAAGGATAGGGTAAATTACTACTGCAAGTTAGCCCAACGCGGCACACCAACACAACTGCCACCAGAGGCCACCACCCTATCACAACACAGATATAAAAAAGTAAAATGCGCAAGTGTTTATTTTTTTGATACCTATATATATACTATCAAGTTTAAACAAGATCTAAAGTGGTGTCATCTGTTTGGCGACATTATTCATGTGCCAGACTATCCATCCATTGTAAAAAGCAGACCTTTGTGCGATAACAACATTAACTCGGTTGTTATGAAACTAGACAAGATACGTCACTTTACATTTGTTAACGACAAGAAAAAGTTTTGTGACAAGCAAAACATCGCAATATTTAGAGGCGATATAGCTAACAAAAATAATAGGATAGATTTTATGAGAAAACACAGCAGCAATCCAATGGTGGATGCTGGCTGCGTAGACAGAAATGAAAACCTACCTACCGAGTGGAAAAGAGAGCTAATCACAATAAAAAACCATCTTGATTACAAGTTCATTATAGCATTAGAGGGCAATGATGTAGCAAGTAATCTAAAGTGGATAATGTCATCAAACTCGGTTGCTGTTATGCCAAAACCCACCTGCGAGACTTGGTTTATGGAGGGCAAATTACAACCAAACTATCATTATATAGAGATTGCTGATGATTTTTCGGACTTAACTGAGCGACTTCAGTACTATATAGACAACCCCCACAAGGCCGAAGCAATAGCTCGTAATGCAAACAACTACGTAAAACAGTTTAGAAACAAAAAACAAGAAGAGCTGATTTCGCTTATGGTTATGCAACAATATTTCAAATATACGATATAAATTTAGGGTTGCTCCAAA